>JBEBXF010000113.1:0-8808 GCA_040391725.1 Eoetvoesiella caeni
TGCTGCTGGCCTGGTACTTCCATCGGCATCAGGGCAAGATACGTTTTCTCGACTTCATCGTGGCGGGGGTGCTGCTGCTGATTCCATTCGCGCTCATCGTCAAGCAGCCCGACCTGGGGACGGCGATGCTGGTGTTTACGGCGGGATTCTGCGTCATTTACTTCGGCGGCCTGTCGTTCAAGCTTTTGGCGCCGGCCGTCATCGTGGGCGTGCTGGCCGTGGGCACCCTGGTGTACTACGAAAACCAGATCTGCCAGCCGGATATCGACTGGGTGGTGTTGCACGACTACCAGAAGCACCGGGTGTGCACCTTGCTCAACCCCAGCTCCGATCCGCTGGGCAAGGGTTTCCATACCATCCAGTCCATGATCGCCATCGGTTCGGGCGGGGTCTATGGCAAGGGTTATATGCAGGGCACGCAGTCGCACCTGGACTTCATCCCCGAACGCACGACCGATTTCATTTTCGCGGTTTTCGCCGAGGAATTCGGCCTGTATGGCGGCATTTCGCTGCTTATTCTGTATGGCTTGCTGATTCTGCGGGGGCTGGCCATCGCCGTGCGGGCGCATACCCAGTTCGGTCGCCTGATGGCCGGATCCATGGCGATGATGTTTTTCGTCTATGTGTTCGTGAACATCGGCATGGTGACCGGTATCCTTCCCGTCGTGGGCGTGCCGCTGCCTTTCATGAGCTACGGGGGAACAGCGTTGCTGACGCTGGGGATAGCCTGCGGAATGCTGATGAGCATCAGCCATTACCGGCCGGTGCGGCGCTAGCCGAAAACTCCCGCCAGAATTTTCCTGACCGGCGCCGGCAGGGCCGTGGCGGCCAGTTCGTCTACCGAAATCCAGGCCTGGCCGGTGCCGGGCTCGGCCATTGCCGGGGCATTGGCCACGACATGCCACGGCTCGATGTGCAGCTTGAAATGCGAGAATACATGCTGCAGGCCGGCCATTTTGTTTTCCTGGAGCGCGGCCACACCCATGCCCGAGCATGCCGCGCGCAGGGAATCGGCATCGTCGTATTGGGGCAGGCTCCACAGCCCTCCCCAGATGCCGGGCGAGGGCCGCTGCTCCAGCAGGATGCGGTCGCCGCGCTGGAGAATCAGCATGGCGCATTGGCGCTGTTCGCTTTGTTTCTTTTTCTTGGGGGCGGGCAGTTCGGCCTGGCGGGACTCCAGGCGGGCGTAGCACTGGGCTGCCAAAGGACAGGCGCCGCAGTCGGGCTTGCCGCGGTTGCAAAGGCCGGAGCCCAGATCCATCAGGCCTTGCGTGTAGGCGGTCATGTCCAGGCCGGAGGGCGCCGCGTCCAGCACCGTTTGGGCGGTTTCCCATAGGACGTTTTCCGTTGCGCGCGCGGCGGGGTCGCCGAATATGCCGAAGTAGCGGGTGAACACCCTCTTGACGTTGCCGTCCATGATGGGGCTGCGCTTGCCGTAGGCGAACGCGGCGATCGCGGCGGCGGTGGAGCGGCCTATGCCCGGAAGCTGCATGATGTCGCTCGCATCGGGCGGAAACGCGCCGTGCCAGCGGCTGCAGACCTCGACGGCGCAACGATGCAGATTGCGGGCCCTGGCGTAATAGCCCAGGCCCGCCCAGTAGGGCATGACTTCGTCCTGGCTGGCCTGGGCCAGGGCCTGCACGGTCGGGAAGCGCTGGAGAAACCGCTCGTAGTAGCCGATGACGGTGCTGACCTGGGTTTGCTGCAGCATGATCTCGGACAGCCAGATGCGGTAGGGGTCGCGGCTGCCCTGCCAGGGCAGGCCGTGCCGCCCCGATTGGCGCTGCCACTGCGCTACGATGCCGGCAAAGCGATCCAGGGCGGGTTGGGGATTGGAAATCATCGGGGTTGTCAGACCCTAGAAACGGGTGTTGCGCGTGACCGACCAGCGCGCGGCCAATGCCCCGAGAATGGCAACGACCACCACCGCCAGCGTCAGGCTGAGCGCATCGGGCAGTTGCAGCGCCAGTTGGGTGCCGTAGCTGCTGGCCAGCCGGGCCAGGGCGGCATTGAGCGGTGTGAGCGCCAGCGCGGCCAGCACCACGGCCGCCACGCCCGAAACGACGCCGGTCAGGGCGCCGAGGTACAGAAAGGGCAGGCGCACAAAGGCTTCGGTGGCCCCGACCAGGCGGGCCACGGCGATTTCCTCGCGCTGCGACAGCGCCTGTAGGCGCACGGTATTGAACACGGTGGCCAGCACCACCAGCGCCACCACGGCGGCAAGCATGCTCAGGCCCATGCGCACGAAGCCAAGTATGGCTTCCAGGCGCTGCACCCAGGCGCTGTCGTGCTGGACGCGATCCACCTCGTGCCATTTCCTCCATTCCTGAACCAGGGTTGCGGCGTCGCGTGCCAGATCGGGCTGCTCTTTCAGGGTAATGACCACCGCGTCGGGCAAGGGGTTGCCGGGCAGGGCCGCCAGCGCGTCCGCCCAGGCGGGATCCTGCTTCAGCCGGTCGTACACCTGGGCGCGCGGCATGATGCGCACGGCGCCGATTTTTTCCGCGTAATCGGCCTGCAGGCGCGTGGCGATCTGCTGGGCCGTGCCGGAGGGCGCATCGGGTTTCAGAAACAGAGTGACCTCGGGCGACACGGAGACTTGCCTGGCCACGGGCTGCGCCGAGATGAGGATGGAAGCCGTCAGGATGGGCGTGGCAAGCGTCAGGGCGATGACCAGCATATTGGACAGCGATGAAAACGGCTGGCTCAGCAGGCGGCGCACGGCCACCAGGAAGGCGTAGCGATGATGTCGTAGCCAGCGCTTCATTCGGCCACTCCTTGCGTGTCGGTGAAACGGCCCGAGTCGATGCGCAGGGTGCGGGTGGCGTAAGAGGCCATGAGCGCCCTGTCGTGCGATGCGATGAGCGTGGTGACGCCCACGCGGTTGAAGTCGCGGAAGACTTCCATGATGCGCCGCGCGGTGTCCTGGTCCAGGTTGGCGGTGGGCTCGTCGACGATGAGTATGGACGGACGGTTGACGATGGCGCGGGCAATGGCCAGGCGCTGTTGTTCGCCGCCGGACAGTTCGATGGGCTTCATGTCTTCTTTGCCCAGCAACCCCACTTTTTCCAGCGCGGCCCGGGAACGCGTGACGGCCACGCTGTTTTCCAGGCCGATGACGGTAAGCGGCAGCATGACGTTCTGCATGGCGTTGCGGTCGTACAGCAGATGGGTGTCTTGCAGGATGACGCCCACCGCCCGGCGCAGATAGGGGCGCGCGCGCGGCGGCATCTGGTCGATGCGCCGGCCGTTGACCGAGATGGAGCCGCGGCTGGCGGGTTCCAGGCCGCCGATGAGCTTGAGCAGGGTGGACTTGCCGGCGCCCGACGGCCCCGAGACGAAGATGAATTCGCCGGGCTCGATGCGGAAATTGATGTCGGCCAGAATATTCCTGCCGCGCCCGTAAGACTTGAATACGTGCTGAAATTCGATCATGTTGGCTAAGCTAAGGAACCTCTGAACAAGTGCCCAGTATAACTGCCCGCGAGTATGATAACGTGCGGCAAAGCTGTTTTTGGAGGGCCTTGTGGCCGATTTGCATTCATGACGAGAAAACCACCCTCGACCCAGCCTCCGGGCAAACGCCTGTCCTGGCAGGATCCGGGCGTGCGTTCGCTGGTCTATCAAGGCATGCTGCTGGCCGCGGTGGCGTGGCTGGCGTGGTTTCTGGTGTCGAATACACTGGCCAACCTGTCGGCCAGGAATATCACCACCGGTTTCGGTTTCCTGCATCAGGAGGCGGGTTTCGCCATCGGCGAGTCGCCCATTCCCTATACGCCTGCCGATAGCTATGGCCGCGCCATTCTCGTCGGCCTGCTCAATACCTTGCGTGTTTCGCTGGTCTGCATCGTCGCCGCCACGATATTCGGCACGCTGCTGGGGATTGCGCGTTTGTCGCGCAACTGGCTGATAGCGCGGCTGGCCGGCCTGTACGTCGAGGTCATGCGCAACATTCCCCTGTTGCTGCAGCTTTTCTTCTGGTATGCCGTCATTACCGAAAACATGCCGGGCCCGCGTCAGGCCCTGCATTGGCTGCCGGGCGTGTTCATGTCGAATCGCGGGCTCAAGCTGCCGGGCCTGCAGGGCGGCGGCCTGGACTGGATGGCCGGCGGCTTTGCGCTGGCCCTGGTGTTGTCGCTGTTGCTGGCGCACTGGGCGCGCCGGCGTCCCGCAGCCGCCGGCCGGCGGCTACCGATGGGTTTTATTGCCTGTGCATTGCTGATTGTCCTGCCTTTGGCCGGCTGGCTGCTGAGCGGCGCCAGCGTTGCGCTGGACATGCCCCATCTGCGCGGTTTCAACTTCCAGGGCGGCATCACCGTCAGCCCGGAGTTCGCCGCGTTGAGCATGGGCCTCATCGTGTATACCTCGGCCTTTGTCGCCGAGGTCGTGCGCTCGGGCATCCAGTCGGTCGGCAAAGGCCAATGGGAGGCGGCCGAAGCGCTGGGCCTGTCGCGCGCCCGCACTTTGCGCCTGGTGGTGTTGCCCCAGGCGCTGCGGGTCATTGTGCCGCCCATGACCAGCCAGTTTCTCAACGTCACAAAAAACAGCTCGCTGGCCGTTGCCATCGGCTATCCCGACATCGTCTCGGTCGTCAATACCACGCTGAACCAGACCGGCCAGGCGCTGGAGGGCATCATGATCATCATGGGAGCGTACCTGGCGGTAAGCCTGGCCATCGCGGCGTTCATGAACTGGTACAACCGGCGCGTCGCGCTGGCGGAGCGTTAGCATGGCGCGCCCCGATACCCGGCCGCCAGGGGCGGCGGCCTGGCTCAGGGCCAGGCTGTTTGCCTCGCCCGCCAATATCCTGCTTACCGTGCTTGCCGCATGGCTGCTGCTCATGCTGCTGCCGGCCGCTGTCGAGTGGCTGTTCATCCGGCCCGACTTCCATGCGTCGACGCCTCAGCAATGCCAGGCGGCGGGCGGGGCCTGCTGGGCTTTCATCGTGGCCAAGCATCGGCTGATCCTGTTCGGCCTGTATCCCTACGAAGAACAGTGGAGGCCCCTGCTGGTCACCGCCATTCTGGTCGGCCTCATCGTTTGCAGCGGAGTGCGGCGTTTCTGGCGCCCGTGGCTGCTTGGGGCGTGGTGCGCGGCCCTGGCTGGCGCGGCTGTGCTCATGTGGGGCGGCGTGCTTGGGCTGCGATACGTCGAGAACAGCCTTTGGGGCGGCCTGCCGCTTACCCTTATCCTGTCGGTCTTCGGCATTGCCTTCGCATTTCCGCTGGGCATATTGCTGGCCCTGGGGCGGCGTTCGGAAATGCCCGTCATCAAGGCCTTGAGCGTCATTTACATCGAACTGATCCGCGGGGTGCCGCTCATCAGCCTGCTGTTCATGTCGTCGGTCATGCTGCCGCTGTTTCTGCCGGAGGGCTTTTCCATCGACAAGCTGCTGCGCGCGCAGATCGCCATCATCATGTTCGCGGCGGCCTATATTGCCGAAACCGTGCGGGGCGGCCTGCAGGCCATTCCAAAAGGGCAGTACGAGGCGGCGGCCGCGTTGGGGCTGACCTATTGGCAACAGGTGCGCAAGATCGTTCTGCCGCAGGCGCTGAGGGTGGTCATGGCGCCTCTGGCCAGCATTTTCATTTCGCTGTTCAAGGACACATCGCTGGTGGTGGTGATAGGCATTTTCGATTTGACGCAGGCCGCCAAGGCGGCCATCGCCGATGCCGATTGGCATGGTTTCAGCATCGAGGCCTATCTTTTCATCGCCTGCATATATTTTGTATTTTGCTATGCCATTTCGCGCTATAGCCAGCGTCTGGAAAAGCGGCTCGAGCATGGATCGGCCTGATCGTGGGCGCGGCGCGAGCAGGGGCGGCGGCCGGCAACAGGATTGAACGTGAAAAAAACCACCAATCGCAAAGGAGCGGCACTATGGCCCAGGCCATGATCCAGATGGAAGGCGTAAGCAAATGGTTCGGCGCGTTCCAGGTGCTGTACGGCATCGATCTTCAGGTGGCCAAGGGCGAGCGCATCGTCATCTGCGGCCCTTCGGGTTCGGGCAAGTCCACGCTCATACGCTGCATCAACCGGCTCGAAGAGCATCAGCAGGGGCGCATCGTGGTGGACGGCGTCGAGCTGACCGGCAACCTCAAGCACATCGAAGCGGTGCGCCGCGACGTCGGCATGGTCTTCCAGCATTTCAATCTTTTTCCTCACCTTACCGTGCTTGAAAACCTGATGCTGGGGCCGGTCTGGGTGCTTGGCCTGCCCAAGAGCCTCGCCCAGGAAAAAGCCATGCATTACCTGGAGCGCGTGCATATCGCCGACCAGGCGGACAAGCATCCGGGCCAGTTGTCGGGCGGCCAGCAGCAGCGGGTGGCCATTGCACGCTCTTTGTGCATGGAACCCAAGGTCATGCTGTTCGACGAGCCGACTTCGGCGCTGGATCCCGAGATGGTCACCGAAGTGCTGGACGTCATGGTCGGCCTGGCCGAGGACACCGGCATGACGATGCTGTGCGTGACGCATGAAATGGGCTTTGCCCGGCAGGTGGCGGATCGCGTCATCTTCATGGACCAGGGCCGCATCATCGAGCAAAACACGCCGGATGCGTTTTTCGATGCGCCGGTCAACGAGCGCACCCGTCTCTTCCTGAGCCGGATACTGCATTAGCGCGCTGCTTGGCTATCGAATCAAACTGTAACACTTGGTCAAGCAAGGTCTTGCTAGGATAGTGCCAGCGAGTGACGACTCGCGAACAGGACTCGAACAAAACTCCAGGAGAATCAAAAATGAATACGACGATGCGAGTGAACAAACTGGTGGCTTGCCTTGGCATGGTCGCCCTGGTTTCGGGCTGCGCCAGCATCCAGGAAAGCATGGGCGGCATGAGCAAGGGCGGCGGCACGGCGGTGGGCGCCGGGGCTGGCGCGGCGGTGGGCGCCGGCCTTGGGGCCATCATCGGCAACAGCAGTTCGGCGGCCCTCATCGGCGCGGGCATCGGCGCGGTGGCCGGCGGCATCGTGGGCTACAACTGGTCGGGCGTGAAAAAAGACGTGCAGCAATCCGGCGCGTCGCGCCTGGGCATCGACGTCATCGAAATGCCGGACGGCACCCTGAAGGTCAATATCCCCAGCAACGTCTCGTTCGACACCAACAAATACGCGCTCAAGCCGGCGCTGCTGCCGGTGCTGGACAGCGTGGCGCGGGCCTTGTCGCAGCATCCGGAGTTGCGCGCCAAGGCCATCGGCTACACCGACAGCACCGGAACCGCCGCGTTCAACCAGACCCTGTCGGTCAACCGGGCGCGCGCCGTCACCAATTACCTGACCCAGCATGGCGTGGCGCAGTCCCGCCTCATGGACGAGGGCCGCGGCCCGGCCGATCCCATTGCCGACAATGGCACGGTGGAAGGCCGCGCCATGAACCGGCGGGTCGAGTTGTTCCTGTACGCGGTCAAACAGTAAGTCCAGGCGCTTTCCCCGGCCAAAAAAATCGAGCCTCATGGCTCGATTTTTTTTGAGTGGCGGGTTCGTGCCGCATTCACCAGGCCTGAAGCCCGAGGCTTGCGCTTTGGCGTGTGGTCAGGTTTGCTGATAAATATTCGCGCCCTTCCTGACGAACTCCACGGCTTTTTCCCGCATGCCCTGTTGCAGGGCCTGATCGTTGTCCAGGCCCTGCTGATGGGCGTATTCGCGCACGTCCTGGGTGATTTTCATGCTGCAGAAATGGGGGCCGCACATGGAGCAGAAGTGGGCGACCTTCATCGAGTCCTTGGGCAGGGTTTCGTCGTGGAAGTCGCGCGCCGTATCGGGATCCAGGCCCAGATTGAACTGATCCTCCCAGCGGAACTCGAAGCGGGCCTTCGAAAGAACGTTGTCGCGGATGGCGGCGCCCGGATGGCCCTTGGCCAGGTCGGCGGCGTGCGCGGCTATCTTGTAGGTGATGATGCCGTCCTTCACGTCCTTTTTGTTGGGCAGGCCCAGGTGTTCCTTGGGCGTCACGTAGCACAGCATGGCGGTGCCGTACCAGCCGATGAGGGCGGCGCCTATGCCTGACGTGATGTGGTCGTAGCCGGGCGCGATATCGGTGGTCAGGGGCCCCAGTGTGTAGAAGGGGGCCTCGTGGCATTGCTCCAGCTGCAGTTCCATGTTTTCGCGGATGAGATGCATGGGAACGTGGCCGGGGCCTTCTATCATGGTCTGCACATCGTGTTTCCAGGCGACCTGGGTCAGTTCGCCCAGGGTGCGCAGTTCGGCCAGCTGGGCCTCGTCGTTGGCGTCGTAGCCCGAGCCCGGACGCAGGCCGTCGCCCAGCGAGAAGCTCACGTCGTAGGCTTTCATGATTTCGCAGATTTCCTCGAAACGCTCGTACAGAAAGCTTTCCTTGTGATGAGCCAGGCACCACTTGGCCATGATGGAGCCGCCGCGCGAAACGATGCCGGTCATGCGGTCGGCGGTCATGGGAATGAAGGGCAGGCGAACGCCGGCGTGGATCGTGAAGTAGTCCACGCCCTGTTCGGCCTGTTCGATGAGCGTGTCGCGGAAAATATCCCAGGTGAGTTCCTCGGCCTTGCCGTCCACTTTTTCCAGGGCCTGGTAAATGGGCACGGTGCCGATGGGAACGGGCGAGTTGCGGATGATCCACTCGCGCGTTTCGTGGATGTTCTTGCCGGTGGAAAGATCCATGACGGTGTCGCCGCCCCAGCGTATGGCCCAGGTCATTTTCTCGACTTCCTCGCTGATGCTCGAGCCCAGCGCCGAGTTGCCGATATTGGCGTTGATCTTGACCAGGAAGTTGCGGCCTATGGCCATGGGCTCGATCTCGGGGTGGTTGATGTTGGCCGGGATGATGGCGCGG
>JBEBXF010000114.1:0-8785 GCA_040391725.1 Eoetvoesiella caeni
CATCCAGCAGCAAACCGGCACACAGCCCAGCCTGGCCGTCGCCGCGCGGTAAGGACGGATGGCGGCAAAGCCAGAACTGGCGTGTTTGCCGATCTTGCCGCCTGGCGCCCCGGCCTGCCTGCTTGATTCACCCGGTCAACCTTCGGCCTCCGGCCCCTCCGCGGCGCGCTGCCGCTGCAAAGCCAACGTATAAAGAGTATCGCGGGGCAAGCCCGTTACCTTGGCCGCCACCCGGGCCGCATCGCGCACGCTAACCGTTTCCAGCAGCGCATCCAGCAGTACGCCGGCCCCCGCTTCCAGCTCCAGGGACTCTTCCTGTATCGCTTCATGGACAATGAGCACAAATTCGCCCTGGGTTCTATGGCTGTCGTCTTCCAGCCATTCAGGCACCTGCTCCAGAGGCAGCGTCGCCACTTGTTCGAAACGCTTGGTCAGTTCGCGGGCAATCGTCAAAAGGCGGGAAGGGCCGCAGACGGTAAGCAGGTCGCGCACGCAGGCCTCGAGCCTGTGCGGCGACTCGTACAGCACCACCGGCGCCGGCACGGCGCACCATTGCCGCAGCCATTTTTGGCGCGCCATCGACTTGGGCGGCGCGAACCCGGCAAAGACGTAAGCCGGATTCTCGTCGGAAGTGGCGCCGCTGGCCATCAGCGCCGTGATGACGGCGCTGGCGCCGGGAATGGCCACGACGTCATAGCCGGCCGCGCGCACCGCGCGCACAATGCGCGCGCCGGGATCGCTGACGCCAGGAGCCCCCGCATCGGAAATCAGTCCGACGCGCTCCCCTTCCGCCAGCCGGGCTATCAGGGACTGCGCCGCCTGCGCCTCGTTGTGCCTATGGGCCGCTGTCAGCGGCGTGCTTATGCCCCAGGCATCGAGCAAAGGCCGGCTGGCGCGCGTATCCTCGGCCGCAATAACGTCACACCGGGCCAGAGTTTGCCATGCGCGCACGCTAAGATCGCCGATATTGCCTATGGGCGTAGCCACCACATACAAGGTGGAAGGCGGCCACGATTGGCCCCCCACGCGTTCGGCAAGGCGCTCCCAGGTCAAGCTGGAATCAATGAACTCAGGCGTGTCGGTCATGATGCAATAAATTTAGTGGAATAAAGGGCGGGAGGTAAAGCCATGATGGACGAAGACTGCGCCGCGTATGCCCGCGCCCGCGCCGCACAGGAAAAAGCCGTGCGCCGGCGCAAAAAACGGCAGCAAGCGGCGCGCCAGCCGCGCGTACGCGCCGCGCCGGCACAAATGCAGCTTTCGCCCACCCAGAAAGCGGGTTGCCGGGCCGAGGATCAGGCCAAAGAGTATCTGGAATCGGCCGGCCTTGGCATTGTCGCGCGCAATTTGCGCGGCAAAACGGGCGAAATAGACCTGGTTTGCCTGGACGGGGCCATTTTGGTGTTCGTCGAGGTACGTCATCGGCACTCCGCTCGCTACGGTGGCGCAGCAGCCAGTGTAAACCGTCGCAAGCAGCAGCGCTTGGTCAATACAGCCGCCCTGCTGCTGCCCGCCCTGGTCCGCCAATGCCGGCTTGAAGGCACGCCCGCCTGCCGCTTCGACGTTATTGCCATCGAAGCCGGCGGCCTGGCCTGGATAAAAAACGCCTTTTGCGCGTCCTGATGCGCCGTTTCGCCCGGCCGAACGCACGAACGAGCCAAACCGCGCACTAGATCTGGTCACATTTTTTTCCTGCGGGGCATGAGATAATACGCGCCATGGATATGACCTCACGCATGACATCGCATTTCGATGATGCTATCGATGCCTTCAAGACCAGTTCGCTCGCCTTGTCCGAACCGCTCTCCGCGGCCGTCGACGTACTGTTTGGCGCCCTGGCCAACAACAACAAAATATTGGCTTGCGGCAATGGCGGCTCGGCCGCCGATGCGCAGCACTTCATTGCCGAACTCGTAGGCCGATTCGAGCGCGACCGCCTGCCTCTGGCCGGGGTGGCGCTCAACACCGATACCTCCATTCTTACCGCGGTAGGCAACGATTACGGCTTCGACGCCATCTTCGAGCGCCAGGTCACAGCCCTGGGCCAACCGGGCGACATCCTGGTGGCGATTTCCACCAGCGGGAACTCTCCCAACGTTTTACGCTCTATCGAAGCAGCACACGACCGCGAAATGACCGTCATCGCCCTTACCGGCAAGGACGGCGGCAAAGTCAACGAACTGCTATCCGGACCCGACATCCACTTATGCGTCCCGCACGGGCGCACTATGCGTATCCAGGAAGTCCATATCGTGCTTTTGCATGCCATGTGCGACGGTATCGACGCCCTGCTTTTGGGAGACACACTCTGATGAACACCCCCCAACAAGTTTCACGCGCCCTGTTGCTGGCGCTTGGCCTTACCTGCACCGCCGTGCTGACCGGCTGCGGTGCACTGGTGGTCGGCGGCGCCGCCGCCGGCACGGCCATCGTGGCCACCGACAGGCGCACCGCGGGCGAGCAAGTCGAAGACAAGTCCATCGAAATGAAAGTCGGCAGCGAAACCCGCCGCCTCTTCGCCGCCAATCCGGACTCCGCCCGCGTCGTCGCTTCTTCCTACGCCGGGCATGTCCTGCTGGTGGGCGACGTGCCCACCCAGGCCGACAAAGACAAGGCGGGAACCGCGGCCAAGGGGGTTGAAAAGGTCAAGCAGGTCGTCAACGAACTGCGCGTCGGCGAAGTCACGCCGCTAAGCGTGCGCACCAACGACACCTGGCTGACGACCAAGGTCACCACCGCGCTCATCAACACCAAAGACGTGCCCAGCCGCACCATAGTCGTCACGACCGAGCGCGGCATTGTGTATTTGCAGGGCAAAGTCACCGACACTGAAGGCCAGCTTGCCGCCAAGGCCGCCGCCAGTGTCAGCGGAGTGAACAAAGTAGTAAAATTGTTCGAAATCGTTTCGCGCGAAAGCACTTTTATGTCGCAACCGCCCGCGCCCGTGGAAAACAAAGATTCTTCTTCGGCGCCCCCGGCAAGCTCTGCCGGCAGCGGTTCAGGCGCTGTTGAAACCATACCTATCCAATGAAAAAAGCACTTATATCCCTGATCGCCGTTGTCGCCCTTGCCGGCCTGGGCTACTGGCAGTTTGCCGGTACGGCCAAGACCGCGCCGGACGTCGTCTTCACGTCGCTTACGGGTCAGCAGATCTCCACCCAGGACTTGCGCGGCAAGGTAGTGCTGGTCAAGTTCTGGGCCACCAGCTGCGTAACGTGCATCCAGCAAATGCCAGACACGGTCCAGGCCTACGAAGACATGTCGCCCAAGGGCTACGACGTCATTGCCGTGGCCATGCAGTACGACCCGCCCAACTACGTCAAGAACTACAGCGACACCCGCCAACTGCCCTTTCCCGTGGCCATCGACGCGCAGGGCAAGCTGGCCAAGGCGTTCGGCGACGTGCAGCTCACCCCCACCGCCTTTCTCATCGACAAGCAGGGCCATATCATCAAGCGCTATCTGGGCAACTACGACAAGGTGGCGTTCATGAATACCGTTGAAAAAGCACTGGCCGCCGGCTGACGCCGCCGCCACTGCCGGCGCGGCGCGTCCTGCGCCTTGCCGGCAAAGACAGTAAAATGACACGGCCCGGGGGTTGGGAACACCCCCCGGTTTTTTTACGCCACTTTTACACTATCGCGCCATGACCACTTTGTCGCCCGAGTCCCCCTCCCATCCCCCCAAGGTCAAAGCCGACGTACTGTCCGAGGCCCTGCCGTACATCCGCCGCTTCCACGGCAAGACCGTGGTCGTCAAGTACGGCGGCAACGCCATGATCGAGGAAGACCTGCAGCGCAGCTTCGCGCGCGACGTCGTCCTGCTCAAGCTGGTCGGGCTGAATCCGGTCGTGGTGCACGGCGGCGGCCCGCAAATCAACGACGCGCTCAAGCGCATCGGCAAGCAAGGCACTTTCCTGCAGGGCATGCGCGTTACCGACGCCGAGACCATGGAAGTGGTCGAATGGGTTCTGGGCGGCCAGGTGCAGCAGGATATCGTCATGATGATCAACGAGGCCGGCGGCAAGGCGGTGGGGCTGACCGGCAAGGACGGCTGCCTCATACAGGCCCAAAAGAAGCTGCTGGCCGACCAGGACAACCCCGGCCAATGGCTGGACATCGGCTACGTGGGCGACATCACCCGCATCGAACCGGCCGTGGTCAAAGCCCTGCAGGACGATCAGTTCATTCCCGTCATTTCTTCCATCGGCTACGGCGAGGACGGGCGCGCCTACAATATCAACGCCGACCTGGTCGCGGGCAAAATGGCCGAGGTGCTGGGCGCCGAAAAACTCATCATGATGACCAATACACCCGGCGTGCTGGATAAAAGCGGCAACCTGCTGCGCAGCCTGTCGGCCCAGACCATCGACGAGCTGTTCGCCGACGGCACGATTTCGGGCGGCATGCTGCCCAAGATCTCGTCGGCCCTGGACGCCGCGCGCAATGGCGTAACCTCGGTGCACGTGGTCGATGGCCGGGTGCCGCACTGCCTGCTGCTGGAAATCCTCACCGACCAGGGCGTCGGAACCATGATCAGTTCCCATTAAGGCTTCTTGGCGAGACCATGCGCGCGCTTCTCAAGCCTGCGGCCCCGCACCCCGCGCGGCACAACCTATGGAAGACCGAGCCGGACGGCCCCGTCTGGCTGTTCGACCTCGACAACACCCTGCACGACTCGTCCAAGGCCATTTTCAAGGTCATCGACCAAAGCATGACGGCGGCCGTCGTGGCCAGCCTGCAGGTCGACGAAGAAACCGCCAATATGCTGCGCGCCAAATACTGGAAGCGCTACGGGGCCACCGTGATCGGGCTGGTCAAGCATCACGGCATCGACGCGCGCGAATTCCTGCATCTCAGCCACTCTTTCGACATCCCCTCGCTGGTGCATGCCGAAACCGCCCTGCCCTACAAGCTGGGCCGCCTGAAGGGCCGCAAGATCCTGCTTACCAATGCCCCGCTGCGCTACGCGCGCATCGTGCTCAAAACACTGGGCATCCTACAGCAGTTCGAAAGCCTCTGGGCCATCGATCACATGCTGCTGCAAGGCCGCATCCGGCCCAAGCCCTCGCTGGCCTTGATGCGGCAGGTGCTCGCCAGGGTTGGCGCGCCCGCCTCGCAAGTCGTCCTGGTCGAGGACACCCTGCGCAACCTGAAAAGCGCCAAGCAGCTGGGCATGCGCACGGTGTACGTGTACCACCCCGGCACGCCGTTCTCGAACCAACGCAATGGGCGCGACAGCTACGTGGACTTGCGCATCAACTCGCTGGGCGACTTGCTGACGGGCCGCCGGCTGCTGCGCGGCTAGGGCCGCCTCCATGCGCCCCCAAACCGACAACAAGAAGGCCCTGATACTGGCCACCTTGATCCGCATGCTGGAACAGCCGCATGCCGGCCGCATCACCACGGCGGCGCTGGCCCAGCAGCTCGATCAATCGGAAGCGGCGCTATACCGGCATTTTTCCAGCAAGGCAGCGCTGTTCGAAAGCCTTATCGACAGCGCCAGGGCGCAACTGCTGGAAGACCTGAACCATATTGCCGCCACCGAATCCGACGGATGCCGCAAACTGCGCAAGCAGCTTCACGCCCTGCTGCTGTTCACCGAAAGACACCCCGGCCTGACCCGGGTGCTGACCGGGGAAGCCCTGGTCACAGAACATCCCAGGCTGCAAATCCAGGTCAATACGCTGATCGACGACCTCGAAGCCCTGCTGCGGCATGCCGCTCAGGCCGCCATCGATGTCGGCTCGCTGCAACCCAGGGACACAGCCGGCGCCGCCGTCTATGCCAATACGCTTATGCTATGGGTACAGGGCCGCTGGCTGCGCTACACGCAAACCGGCTGGCGGGCGCTGCCCACCCACGACCACGAACCGCAACTCGCCCTGTTGGGCCTGTAAGCCTCGGGCAAACCACGGCTGGGCCGCCTAGCGCTTCAGGGCCGCCTTGTAAAAGCTGGCGTCGTAGTACTTCGCGGGATCGGTAAGCTCACGCTTGGGTTGCCCCCATTTGCTGCGCAGCTTCAGGACTTCTTTCATGCCCTGCATGTCGATGGCTGCCTTGCGCTGTATGCCGGTCTTCGGATCCAGCAATATGCCGTAAGCCGTTTGCGCCGATTTCGGCGTCGTATTCGGCATGTGCTTTTCGAAGATGGCCAATGCTTCATTGCGGTTGGCCGGATCGTAAAGCCATTCCACCGCCTGCACATAAGCGCGTATATAGCCCTCGAGCGCTTTCTTGTGCTGGCGCGCCCACGACTGCCGCACCCCGGCCACCAGCCCCTGGTAGGCCCCGAACATTTCGGAAGCCACCCCCAGGACATTGAAGCCTTGCGCAACCGCCTGCACTTCGAAGGGCGATATCAGCATGGTGCCCGCCTGCTTTTTTTCCATCAGCTCTTTGAAGCGCTGCAAAACCCCGCCAGCCTTGACCACCGTGTAGTCGGGCTCGTGCAGGCCCGCACGATCGAGCATTTCGAACAGAACCG
The DNA here is from genome assembly GCA_040391725.1 of Eoetvoesiella caeni. GTDB lineage: Bacteria > Pseudomonadota > Gammaproteobacteria > Burkholderiales > Burkholderiaceae_B > Eoetvoesia > Eoetvoesia caeni_A. The sequence goes on from JBEBXF010000114.1 coordinate 6,487, forward strand.
CCGCGTATCCCGTATTGCGGGCATCGACCGATACCGTCTTGCCGCGCAGCTCGAGAATGGTCTTCACCTCGGGGATCGTCACCAGTTTCAGGAATCCCCGGTCGGCGCCCATGACCGCCACCAGGTCCGGGCCGACCTTCGGCGTCTCGCCCTGCCCCTCGCGGTACGCGACCAGGTTGTCGAACGCCGTCATGGCGATGTCGAACTTGCCGTCGATGAGACCCGTCAGCTGGAACGCCGAATTAGGCGTGGGCGTTACATTGATGGATACGTGATTGGCGGTAAAAAACCCCTTGTCCTGCGCAACCCATATGGGCCAGTTGAAGCCCCCGGGGAAAACAATGACTTCGATGGGCTTGGGCGTGGATGCCGCCATCGCACTGCTCGCCAGCATCGCGGCAAATACCAGAAAAAGCCGAAGTATCCGTTTCATGCACAGTCTCCCGATGATAATTATCGAACTTCGTGCCGCTGTCCATGAAACCGCATCAATGGGATGGGACAGCCGGCCGGTATTTATGCGGAGTTTTAGAGTATGGCAAAGCGCAAACCGAACAACCAGCCAAGCGAAATAATAGCTAGGTATAAATGAAATTTATGGCTACAGGCAAGCAGCCCTGGCCGCGGTCGACTCAAACCGGAAAGTACGCGCTTTTCAGCGGTGGCCGCAGACCAGGCAGCCGGGGTCGCGGCGGAAACGCACTTCGTTCCATTGCATGGTCAGGGCATCCAGGCAAAGCAGGCGGCCCACCAAGGGCTCGCCCATTTGCGCCAGCAATTTGATGGCCTCGGCCGCCTGCATACTGCCGATGATGCCGACCAAAGGCCCCAGAACGCCTGTCGTGGCGCAGCTCAGCGCCTCGACATCGTCGGCTTCGGGAAACAGGCAGTGATAGCACGGCGCATCGTCCCGCCGCAGATCGAACACGCTGATCTGCCCGGCGAAACGAATGGCCGCGCCCGATACCAGCGGCTTGCGATGCGTGACGCAGGCGCGATTGACGGCATGGCGGGTGGCGAAGTTGTCGCAGCAGTCCAGCACGATGTCGGCGCTGGCCACGGCATCGTCGAGCTCGGCGTCGAGCAGGCGCTGAACGCGCGCGCTCACCTGCACGTCGGGATTCAGATCCAAAAGCGCCTGCCGTCCGGATTCGGCCTTGGGCCAGCCCAGGCGGGCCGTGGTGTGCAGGATCTGGCGCTGCAGATTGCTGAGTTCGACTTCGTCGTCGTCGGCCAGGGTGATATGGCCGACGCCCGCCGACGCCAGGTAATAGGCCGCCGGCGACCCCAGCCCGCCGGCGCCGACGATCAATGCACGAGAAGACAGCAGGCGCTCCTGGCCCTCGATACCCAGCTCATCCAGCAAAATATGGCGCGCGTACCGCAGCAGATGCTGATCGTCCATTATTGCCCTTCACCATAATAGGCAAGCTCTAGGAGCATGGTCGGCAAAAACAGTGCACGCTCCTAGTTCGCCTTGATGATTCCGTTCGGGGTGACGCGGTAGTGCTCGACCTTTTGCGGGCCGGACACTACCGGCTGGGCGCCGGAATCATTTTTTTTTTCAGCCTTGCCCGCCGGTTTGCCGCTTTTATCGCCGGAGGCGGCCTTGTCGGTTTTGGCGACCAGGGAGGGATCGCTTTGCTTGACAGGCCGGCCTTCCAGGAAATTGACGGCCTGGCTGAGCTGGAAGTCGTCCTTGCCGCCGAACTCGAACATCTTGGCGTCTTTGGTGGGCGTATCCTCGGAGTCTTCGGCCGCGGCGTCGGACGAAGCGCCATTGATGAGGTGATGCTCCAGGTCGACCTCGCGCGGCAGGCGGAACAGATTGCCCTGGGCGGTATCGTCGACCGTGATGTCGGGGGTCACCCCGGTTACCTGGATGGATTTTCCGCTGGGTGTGTAGTAGCGCGCGGTGGTCAGCTTGATGCCGGTATCTTCGCTAAGCGGCAGCACGCTTTGCACGGACCCCTTGCCGAAAGTACGGTTGCCGATGACTTTGGCGCGTTTGTGATCCTGCAGCGCGCCGGCCACGATTTCGGAAGCCGATGCCGACCCGACGTTGACCAGCACCACCATCGGCACGGTCTTGGTCCAGGCGGCCAGGCTGGCCACGCTTTCGGAGTCGCCGCCAAAAAGGCTGCGGTCGTAATCGGCCGCCTTGGCCATGTATTCGCGGTTGGAGGACGGAATGCGCCCCTTGGTCGAAACCACCAGGCTGCCGGGCTTGAGGAAAGCGGACGAAACGCCGATGGCGCTGTCCAGCAGGCCGCCCGGGTCGTTGCGAAGATCCAGCACC
>JBEBXF010000115.1:0-8781 GCA_040391725.1 Eoetvoesiella caeni
CGAGGTCGCCATGGAACGCCAGCGCGACCAGGCCCGCGCCGCGGGCAAGTTCAAGGCGGCTCAAGGCCTGAGCTACCACGGTGCTCAGACCCGCTTCGACGGCTACGAGCATTTGCAGGGGCAGGGCGCCGTCACGGCGCTGTATGTGGACGGCGTCGAAGTCGATGCCGTCACTGCGGGGCAGGACGCCATCGTGGTGCTCGACGCCACTCCGTTCTATGCCGAATCGGGCGGGCAGGTCGGCGACACGGGCGAACTGGTCGCGGGCGCCGTCCGTTTCCATGTGCTCGACACGCAAAAAGTTCAAAGCAATGTGTTCGGCCATCACGGCAAGCTCCTGGAAGGCGTCCTGCATGTGGGCGACACGGTCCAAGCCCAGGTCGACGGCGAGCGCCGGGCGCGCACCATGCGCAACCACTCGGCCACCCACCTCATGCACAAGGCCTTGCGCGAAGTGCTGGGCGGCCACGTTCAGCAGCGCGGCTCGCTGGTCGATCCCGACAAGACCCGGTTCGATTTCGCCCATGACGCGCCCGTCACCGACGAGCAGATCGTGCGCATCGAGCAGATCGTCAATGCCCAGGTGCTGGCCAATGCGCCGGTGGTGTCGCAGGTCATGGCCTACGATGACGCGGTCAAGGGCGGCGCCATGGCGCTGTTCGGCGAAAAATACGGCGATGTCGTGCGGGTGCTGGACATCGGCTTTTCACGCGAGCTGTGCGGCGGCACGCATGTGCAGCGCACCGGCGATATCGGGCTGTTCAAAATCGTTTCCGAAGGCGGGGTCGCCGCGGGCGTGCGCCGCGTCGAGGCCGTTACCGGCGACAACGCCCTGGCCTGGGCCCAGCAGACCAACGGCGCCTTGCAGCATGCCGCCGCCTTGCTCAAGGCCCAGCCGGCCGATCTGCCCGAGCGCATCGCCCAGGTGCAGGCGCAGGTCAAGTCGCTCGAACGCGATCTGGATCAGGCGAAAAACAAGCTGGCCGCGGCGGCGGGCAACGATCTGGCCGGCAAGGCCGTCGAGCTGCCGGGCGGCGTCAAGCTTCTGGCCCGGATCATTCCCGGAGCCGATCCCAAGGCCTTGCGCAGCATGGTCGACCAATTGAAAGACAACCTGAAACCCGCCGTGGTGGTGCTTGCCGCCGTGGCCGACGGGCGGGTCAGCCTGGTGGCCGGCGTGGCCTCGGAGCTTGCCGGCAAGGTCAAAGCGGGCGACCTGGTTGGCATGGTGGCCGGGCAAATCGGCGGCAAGGGCGGTGGGCGCCCCGACATGGCCATGGGCGGCGGCACCGACGAAGCGGCGTTGCCGGGCGTGCTGTCCCAGGTGCAAGGCTGGGTGCAGCAGCGGCTCGAGGGCTAGGCCATGGAATCCGATACACCCGATTTCGATCTCGAAATCGACGCCTCGGGGTTAAAATGCCCTTTGCCCATCCTGCGGGCGAAAAAAGCCCTGGCGCAGTTGCAAAGCGGGCAGGTGCTGAAGGTCATCACCACCGACACGCATGCCGTGCGGGACTTCCAGGCATTCGCCAAGCAAACGGGCAATGCCTTGAGGGCGCAAGACGAGTCGCCGGATCGCGCCGTGCATTTCCTGGTGCGCCGCTAAGGCCCAGGCGCGGTTCTTGCCGCGGGGCGGTGTGGCTTTTTGAATATATTTGGCGGATTTATGCGCTAAGGTTTGCCTAGGCTAGCCATTAAGTGCTAGAATCTTTTGTTTTTCACAACATTTTCAAAGGATTACCTATGGTGGTGATTCGTCTAGCCCGTGGTGGCTCGAAGAAACGTCCGTTTTACAACGTTGTAGCAGCCGATTCGCGTAACCGTCGCGATGGCCGTTTTATTGAACGCGTGGGTTTTTACAACCCCGTTGGCAACGAAGGCCAGGAAAACCTGCGTTTGGCGCTCGACCGCGTCAAGCACTGGACCGACAACGGCGCCCAATTGTCGCCCGCCGTTACCCGTTTGGTTAAAGAATACTCCGCCAAGGCGGCTGCCTGAGCGTAGCGCTGGCATAACGGTACCGCGCCATGTCCGCCTCCCAAGACGCTGGGATTCCCGACGATCTTGTAGAGCTGGGCCGCATTGTGTCGGCTTACGGCATCAAGGGCTGGGTCAAGATCCAGCCGCATTCGACCGAAGCCGAGGTACTGCTCGACGCTGAACAGTGGTGGTTGAAAGCGCCCGCTGCTCCCCTGGAGCGCCCGGGCGCTTTGTCGCGTCCGTACCCGGTAAAGGTGCTGGCCGCCAGGCCGCAGGGAAGCACGGTCGTTGCCCAGATCGACGCCAGCCCCGGCCGCGACGCGGCCGAAAAGCTCAAGGGCCACAGCGTCTGGGCGCGGCGCGCCAGCTTTCCCCGGGCGGACGACGACGAATACTACTGGGTCGACCTCATCGGCTGCCTTTTGTTCGGCGATCGGAACGGCTCTTCCGCCCTGATCGGACGGGTGGTCGAAGTCATCGACAACGGCGCCCATGCCGTTCTGCGGGTCGCGCGGGCGAAAACCGCCAGCGAAGGGACGGAGCCGGAGCTGCTGCACGATGCCAAAGGGCGCACGGTGGATGTCCTGGTGCCTTTTGTAAACGCCCACGTGCATACCGTCGATATCGCCAACAAGCGGCTGGACAGCAATTGGCCGGCCGATTTTTAATGCGGGCCGCAAGCTCCGAGGCTTGACCCATGCGTTTTGACGTCATCACCTTATTCCCCGACATGTTCGGCGTGGTCAGCGACCAGGGCGTCACGGGGCGCGCGTTCAAGCATGGGTTATGGGAGCTTGGCCTGTGGAATCCACGCGATTTCACGCACGATGTCCATCGCACCGTCGACGACCGGCCTTATGGGGGCGGCCCTGGCATGGTCATGCTGGCCGATCCGCTGGAGCAGGCCGTCCTGGCCGCCCAGTCGAGCCGGTCGCGCCCGGCCTCGGTCATCCTGATGAGTCCCACAGGGCAACGCTTCGATCAGGCCATGGCGCAAAGTTTGGTGGACGAGGGCGGTTCGATACTGGTTTGCGGCCGCTACGAAGGTGTGGACCAGCGTTTCATCGAGCGTTGCGTCACCCATGAGGTGTCGATGGGCGACTTCGTGCTTTCGGGAGGGGAAATCCCCGCCATGGCAATCATGGACGCCGCCGTCCGGCTATTGCCGGGGGCCTTGAACGACGCCGATTCCGCGCGCCAGGATTCCTTCAACGACGCCCTGACGGGCTTGCTGGACAGCCCGCATTACACCCGCCCCGAAGACTACAAAGGCCAAAGCGTGCCGGCCGAACTGCTGTCCGGCCATCACGCCAGAATCGCCGCGTGGCGGCGCGAACAGTCGTTGGCGCTTACCTGGCGCCGCCGCCCCGATCTGCTGGAGCAGGCCCGCCGGGCCGGCCTGCTCAGCAAGGCCGACGAGAAATTCCTGGCGCAATTGGCGCGTAGTCCGGCGGAATGAAAAAGCCGTCCGGAAGCGGCGCGCAAGCCCCGGCGCATCATGCCGAAGCTCCTCGGCACCGGCCTTGCGCTGCACAGGCGCTCATCGATGGGCAGGCAGGTCTTCCAGATGGGCGGTATCGTTGATCCGCTGTACGGTGGCTTCGAGTCCGCGTATTTCAATCTGATTGATGCAGCACGGGCTTTGAGCCAAACGCCAGTAGGCGCAAAGAGGCTGATCCAGAAGTTGCAGCAGCATCGCACGGTTGACGCTGTCGTGTCCGATAAGCATTACCACGTCTGAAGGTTCCGGATGGCGCTGCAGGACTTCATGCAGCCCTTTGGCGGTGCGCGCCACCAGATCCTGCAAGGACTCGCCATCGGGAAAACGGACGCGCTGCGGCCTTTCGCGCCAGTTCGAATACTGCTCCGGCCAGCGCTCCCGCACGGTATCGTGGGTGAGTCCCTGCCATTGTCCGTAGTCCAGGTCTTGAAGCCCATCGAGCGCACGGGGCTCGATTTTCAGCGCCTGGGCTATCGGGGCTCCGGTCTGGATGCAACGTCCCATCGGGCTGGTGTAAAGCGCTGCCGATGCGTAGCGTTTGGCGATCCGGTGGGCCAGCGCTTGTGCCTGAAGCATGCCAAGGGGGCTGAGAGGCAGTTCGGCGCGGCCGCGAAAACGCGGTGGATCGATGCCTTCGACATGCCCATGTCTCATGAGAATCAGCGTCGTCATTTTTTTACCCCTTGTCAGGTTGTTGCAGCTTGTCGCGTCGCTTGGCCGCGTGCGGCCCACCGCGGTGCGTATGGATGATATTTACAGGGGCCGGCCTATGGTGCCGAACTCGACCGGCGTCTTGGCGTAGAAAAGATGCAGGGACGGCTCATTGCCCAGGCGTGCCATGATGGCGTCGCATTCGGACGCGGACACCACCATGGCGATTTCGATGGGCTGGTCGGCCAAGTCGAAAAAGTGCGCCGAGTGAAGCCGGTGATGGCCGCCCAGGCCTTCCTGGGCAGCCGTCACGGTGGCTCCGCGGATCTGCATGGACTGGGCCAGTTCCAATAGCCACTGATGCAGTGGTTGATGATTGTGGGACCGGTCTTGCTGTGTGAAGAAAGTCAGCATATATCCTGTCATGGCGTTGTTTCCTTTGCTCAGTGGCTGAAGAAATATTGCACGAACGCGATGCCCAGCAGCGTCAGGCCGATGGAGCCCGCCACATGCACGCCCAGTTCGAGCGCGGCGCTGGCGAGCTCCCGATTTTGTATGAGGCTGCTCACTTCCAGCGAAAAAGTGGAGAAAGTCGTCAGCCCTCCCAGAAAGCCTGTAATGGCGAACAAGCGCCATTCAGCGGGCAGACTGGCATGGGCCTTGAAGAATTCGCTGGCTATGCCGATGAGCAGACCGCCGATCAGATTGGCGGCCAAGGTGCCGAGCGGCAAGGAAGGCAAAATCGAGTTCAGTCCCAGGCCCAGCAGCCAGCGCAGCAGCGCGCCGATTCCCGCGCCCAGCGCGATGACGATGATTGCGCTTGGCATGGCCTAGCCAGGGATGGCAAAAGGTTCTTGGGGACAGGGGAGTGATGGAGGCGGCGCTGGTGCGCGCAGCGTGGAGAAGTGGCGGTTTTTTATCATGGCGGCCGGAAATCTTGCGTTGAGGCGAAGGCCTGAACGAGGAAGCGCTGATCGACTCAAGCCCACTCGCTTCCTGATCAGGAACGAGTAGGCATCATCAGCCAGCGCATGCCGGCGGTTCTAAGTGGAGGAATGCCATCTCCGCGACATAGTTTATCAATCGCGCTCGCCGCATGCAATACTCGCGGCGGATGCGCGATGGCCTGCCTTGTGCAATGACATGGCTATGCAAGCTTGTTCAATTGAGCCCGTACCTTGGCCAGGGTGTCGCCGAACTGGGCCACGCGGGCTTTTTCCTGCTCGACCACCGCCGCCGGGGCGCGCTCGACGAAGCTGGCATTCGACAACTTGCCGTTCGCCTTGGCGATTTCTCCTTCCAGGCGTTCGATTTCCTTGCCCAGGCGGGAGCGTTCGGCTTCGACGTCGATTTCGACGTGCAGCATGAGTTCGGTCGTGCCGACGATTTGCACCGGCGCGCCGACGTCGGGCAGGCTGTCCACGATTTGAACCTCGCTCAGCTTGGCCAGGGCGGCCAGGTAGGCGCTATGGCGCTCCAGCGCCGCCGCATCGCCGCGGGCGATCAGGGGCACACGCTGGGCCGGCGACAGGTTCATTTCGCCGCGCAGGGCGCGCACGGCTTCGACCTGGGCCTTGAGCTCGGCAACCTCGGCTTCCGCCTCCGGGTCGAGCAGCTCGGGGTTGGCCAGCGGGTAGGGCTGGATGCACAGGCTGGCCTGTTCGTCGGCGCGCCGCTTGCCGGCGTCCAGGGCGACTTTTTGCCAGAGCTCTTCGGTGATGAAGGGGATGATGGGGTGGGCCAGCCGCAGCAGGGTTTCCAGCACGCGGATCAGCGTGCGGCGGGTGCCCAACTGCTGCGCCGCGCTGCCATGCTGGATCTGCACCTTCGCCAGCTCCAGGTACCAGTCGCAGTATTCGTCCCAGATGAAGTGGTACAGCGCATTGGCGATATTGTCGAAACGGTAGTCGTCGAAGCCGCGCTGGACGTCTTCCTCCAGGCGCTGCAGCTGGCTGATGATCCAGCGGTCGGCGAAGGCCAGTTCGCCCTGGTCGGCGCCAGTCAGGTCGTGCCCTTCGGTATTCATCAGGACGAAGCGGGTGGCGTTCCAGAGCTTGTTGCAGAAATTGCGATAGCCTTCGCAGCGCTTCAGGTCGAAATTGATGTTGCGGCCCAGCGTGGCATAGGCCGCCATGGTGAAGCGCAGCGCGTCGGTGCCGTAGGCCGGGAACCCCTGGGGATAGTCCTTGCGGGTTTTCTTTTCGATGCTGGCGGCCTGCTTGGGGTTCATCAGGCCCGTGGTGCGCTTGGCCAGCAGCGTTTCCAGGCTGACGCCGTCGATGAGATCCACGGGGTCGATGGTGTTGCCCTTGGACTTGCTCATCTTCTTGCCGTCCATGTCGCAGATGAGGCCGTGGACATAGACGGTCTTGAAGGGCACCTGGCCGGTCATGTGCAGGCCCATCATGACCATGCGGGCCACCCAGAAGAAGATGATGTCGAATCCGGTCACCAGGACGCTGGAGGGCAGGTAGCGTTCGAGATCGGGGGTTTTCTCGGGCCAGCCGAGGTCGGTGAATGGCACGAGGGCCGACGAGAACCAGGTGTCCAGGACGTCCGGGTCGCGCGTAAGCGGGCCCGCGACGCCCGCGGCGGCGGCCTGCTCGCGTGCCTCCTCCTCGTTGCGGGCAACGAAGATCTGGCCGTCTTCCGAATACCAGGCGGGAATCTGGTGGCCCCACCATAGCTGGCGCGAAATGCACCAGTCCTGGATTTTTTCCAGCCACTGGTTGTAGGTGGTCGTCCAGTTTTCGGGGTAGAACTTGATGCGGCCGTCGGCCACCGCCGCCAGCGCGGCTTCGGTGATGCTTTGGCCGGGGTTCAGGGTGCCGGCCGGCGCGGCCTTGCTCATGGCGACGAACCATTGGTCGGTCAGCATGGGTTCGATGACGGTGTTGGTGCGATCGCCACGGGGCACCATCAGCTTGTGGGGCTTGATGTTGGCCAGCAGCTCCTGCGCCTGCAGGTCTTCGACGATTTTCTTGCGGGCGGCAAAACGATCCATGCCGCGGTAAGCGGCGGGACAGTCGTCGCTGATTTTGGCGTCCAGGGTAAGGATGCTGATCTGCGGCAGGCCGTGGCGCTGTCCCACGGCGTAGTCGTTGAAGTCGTGGGCGGGGGTTACCTTGACCACGCCGGTGCCGAACTCCCGGTCGACGTAATCGTCGGCAATGATGGGGATTTCGCGTCCGGCAAGCGGCAGGAGCACCTTGCGGCCGATCAGGTGGGCATAGCGTTCGTCGTCGGGGTGCACCATGACCGCCACGTCGCCCAGCATGGTTTCAGGCCGGGTGGTGGCTACGACCAGATGCGTCAGTCCATCGACCGGCTCGACCAGCGGATAGCGGATTTCCCACATGAAGCCGTCTTCTTCCTCGCTGACCACTTCCAGGTCGGAGACGGCGGTGCCCAGAACGGGATCCCAGTTGACCAGGCGCTTGCCGCGGTAGATCAGGCCTTGTTCGTGCAGGCGGACGAAGGTTTCCACGACGCCGCGCGACAGGTTGCCGTCCATGGTGAAGTATTCGCGCTCCCAGTCCGCCGAAGAGCCCAGGCGGCGGAATTGCTCGGTGATGGCGCTGCCCGATTTATGTTTCCATTCCCAGACGGTTTCCAGGAATTTTTCGCGTCCCAGGTCGTGGCGCGACAGGTTTTGGGCGTCGAGCTGGCGCTCGACCACGATCTGGGTCGCGATGCCCGCATGGTCGGTGCCCGGAATGAAGACCGTGTCGTCGCCGCGCATGCGGTGATAGCGGACCAGCCCGTCCATGACGGTCTGGTTGAAGGCGTGGCCCATGTGCAGGGTGCCGGTGACGTTGGGAGGCGGGAACTGGATGACGAAGGGCTCGCTCTTGCGGCCCGCGGCGGGTTCCACATGCCGCCCGCCCCTGAAGTAGCCCCTGCGCTCCCATTCGGCATACCAGCGTGATTCGATTTCTTGTGGTTCAAAGCTTTTGGATAGTTGCGCGGGGTCGTTCAGGTCGGAATTCGTGGTCATGGTTCAAAGAGTAGGTATGGAGAATGCCCCGCAGTGTAAACAATGCAGTGCGGGCAGACGGCCCAAGCGCCGGGCGCCATGCCGCGCTTGCGGGCAGGGCGCGGGAAAATCGCTTCGCCGGCCAACCCGCTATTTTAAGATGTCGCGGTGCGTCTTGGGCATGTTAAAATGCGAGGTTAACAAAAACTCTGTCAAAGTTGTTGTTTTTATTGAAGATAAGTATTTTCGACATCAAGGCATGACGCGCTGCCGTAACAGCAAGTCACTGTTTTACTCTTTGGATATTTTATGGCTATTGAACGCACCCTTTCCATTATCAAACCCGATGCCGTCGCCAAGAACGTCATCGGCCAAATCGTCGCCCGCTTCGAAAAGGCCGGCCTGAAGGTCATCGCCGCCCGCCTGCAGCAATTGTCGCGCGCCGATGCCGAACGCTTTTACGCCGTGCACAAAGAGCGCCCCTTCTTCAAGGATCTGGTCGACTTCATGGTCTCGGGCCCCGTGTTCGTGCAGGTTCTCGAAGGCGAAAACGCCATTCAAAAGAACCGCGACCTGATGGGCGCAACCGACCCCAAAAAGGCTGAAGCCGGCACCATTCGCGCCGATTTCGCCGACAGCATCGACGCCAACGCCGTGCACGGCTCCGACGCCG
>JBEBXF010000116.1:0-8752 GCA_040391725.1 Eoetvoesiella caeni
GCGTGACGACGGTGATAGGTGGTGCTCAAGCGTGAACATAAGCCGTTTTTTTGGGGCGACCAGCCGCGAAGCCATGCGCCAGGTGCGCATGGCGCTGGGGCCGGATGCCATGATCGTATCGAATCGCCGGGTCAACGGCGGGGTGGAGATACTGGCCACCGACCAGACCTCGGTGGTGCAATCCGTTGCGACGGCCCAGCCGCCTGCCCCGCGGCCTTCCGTGCCGGCGGCGCCGTCGCCTTCGCGCGCGTCGGGCAATCTGCGCCAGCCTCCCGCGCCTCAAGGCGTCGACGTGGTGGATGCCATCGGCGCCATGCGCGGCGCGCTCGAGGCGCGCATGGACGAAATGCTTTGGGGCAATCATCTGCGCAAGGCGCCGCAGGCGGCTTCGCTGTTTCAAACCTTGCTGGGCCTGGGGTTCAGCACGGCGCTGCTGCGGGCCATGCTCAAGCGCCTGCCGGACGAGCTGCCGGCCAAGGCGGCGTGGCAATGGGTCGGCAACGAACTGAAAACACACCTGCCTGTGCTGGAAAGCGAGCAAAGCCTGCTGGCGCCGGGAGCCGTGGTGGCCCTGGTCGGCCCGACGGGCGTCGGCAAGACCACCACCATCGCCAAGCTGGCGGCGCGCTGTGTGAAGCGTTTCGGCTCCGGCAAGGTCGTGCTGCTTACGACGGATACCTACCGTATCGGCGCGCACGAGCAGTTGAAGATCTATGGCGGCATCATGCGGGTTCCCGTGCATGTGGTGCAAGATGCCGACGAACTCAAGCGCATCGTGGCGGGCATTGCCCCCGATCAGCTCATTCTTATCGATAATGTCGGCATCAGCCAGCGCGATCGCCATGTCTCGGAGCAGGCGGTCATGCTGGCGCAGGCGGGACGCACCGTCAGCCGCCTGCTGGTGCTGAACGCCTCCAGCCACGGCGACACGCTGGACGAGGTGGCCCGCACGTATTCGAACGATGGCGGCAGCCCGCTGCGCGGCTGCATCATCACCAAGATCGATGAAGCTCCCCGCCTGGGCGCCTCGCTCGATACGTCCATCCGTTACCAGTTGCCCATTTGCTATGTGTCGAACGGCCAGAAAGTGCCCGAGGACCTGTTGTTCCTCGATGGGCGTGAGCTGGTTGACCGCGCCTTGACGCAGCAGACGGCTTCGCAGGCCTTGTATGCGCCCACCGAAGCCGATTTCGCGGCGCTGATGGCGCTGGCCAAAGCGCCTGAAAATGCATCCGCCGATGCGGCCGCCGAAACCCGGCGGCGGAAATTGCTGCCGGGTTTGCTGTCCGCTGCCGGTGCGGAGGCGCCGTTGTCGTCCGACGATTTGAAAGACGCTTGCGTGTATCTGGATGATGCCGTGGCGTGCGCCGAAGCCTACGATCTGTGGCGCGGCCATGTCTCGCAAGAGGCTTCCTTGGCCGTCGAATCGCAGGCCGGGCATTTGCTGCGTGCCGCGCAAGGCCGGGCGGGCCGTGGACCCATGCTGGCCATTCACGACCGGGTCGCCGTAAAGGCGGCATCGGGGGCCGTGGGCCGCATGCACGCAACCTTCCTGCTGGATGGGCAGGGCCAGGCGCTGGTTTCGCCCTGGCAGCAGATTGCCTTTCCCCAAGGCTGGCAGTCGTCCGATGGCGCGTCGGCCCTGGCGGCGCCTGCGCCGGGCGATGTCCTGCGCCAGCAAGTTCAGTTTCTCCACGATCAGGTTTCGGCGCCTGTGGTGCATCTGTTCGAGGGCGGATCGCAAGGCTTGTGGCGCAGCCTGTCGGCGGCGGATGCGTCCTGGCTGGTGCAGTGCCCGGGCTCGACCCGCATCGTCGACGCCGATTCCTGCTCCACGACCGCCGGTGCATTGGCCAAAGTCCTGGATTATCGTCCCTTGCCCATGGTGGGCGCAGACGCCAATCTGGCGCAAGTCTGCGGGCTGGCGTTGCAGGACGTCATTATCTGGGCGGGCCAGGCCGAGGTGGCGCTGACTGGGCGCCAGGTCAGTCCGCTGCCCGTGCGCCTGTGCGTCGTGCGGATCGTCAAGCGCCGGGATGGCGCGCCGTTGAAGACGCTATACGGTTTGAGCAATCTTGGCCAAGGCGTGGAGCCCGCCGACAGGCTGGCCTTGTGGTTGGTGGCGCAAGCCGAATCCAAGGCCGTGTTGCGCTACGCGGCGCGCCTATGGCCATTGCTGGCCGAAGGCGGGCGGCAGGAGTCGGAGCTTGGCCGCGCGCTGCTTGCCTCGCAGTCGGGCCTGGCCGTCTGGCAGGCCATGCAGGGTGAAGCGGCCAGTGGAGTGCGGCGCGTCCTGCATGCCTTGGCCGGTAAAACCATGCTGACGGCGCCCGTGGCGGCGTCGATGATGATGAAGCTGTTTGCGCTGAAGGAAATGACGGCTTAGCGTGGCGTCGCGATTCAGCCGGCGCGGATGCCCCGGGTCTGGGAACTGGTGTTCCGGGCGCGTCCGCTGGCGTCGTACAGATTGCCGATGCCGGCCAGGCTGCGCAGGGTGTCGAGCGCTTGCTGGTTGTACTTCAGGTACATTTCAATGATGTAGCCGTTCGACGCATTCATTTGCCGGGCTTGTTCCGCTTGTTCGAAAAGCGTTGCCACGAGCGCTCGTGTTTCGGGATCGTTTTGCGCCGCGGCTTCCAGGCCGGCTTTTCCGCTGCCGTGTCCCATTTCAGCCAGCAGGGCGTCGCGTGCCTGGCCCGCCAGGCTCAGTTGTTCCGCCAGCTCGTTCTTGACATGGGTGGATTCGTTGAGCGTATCGTTGCCGCCGGGCTCCAGCAGATTTTCGGTTTCGGTTTCGAGGGCGGCAATGAATTGGCCGACCAGTCCGATTTCGTGCTGCAAGCCGGCGTGTAGTGCGTGAATGGACATAGTGTGCGCGGAAAAAAAATTACTTGAGGAGTTCGCGCACGCTGGCCAGCAGCGAGTCGGCGATGCGGCCCGGATCCACCTTGAGCTTGCCCGCGGCGATGGCGTCGCTGATTTCGCGGACACGATCGACGTTGATGTCGTTTTCGCCGTTTTGCAGGCTGGCCAGATTGCGGGCGGTGGCGCTGAGATCCACAGAGTCTTTTCCGTTGCTGGATATGTTGGCCGGCGCGCCACCGATGCCGCTACGGGTAGCGGTCACGGTGTTGAGGGCTGCGTTTTTGACGGAAGACGAGATCTTCAAGATGAAACTCCGGACGACGGCGCGCGAGTGTATGGCGGTTGATATAGTGGTTGTAACGACGCGGAACCCAGATACTTTAGCGTAAACAGCGGATTTGGCGCACTTTGAAGCATATAAAGCATTTTATTACATCAAAACCAATACAGTGTGGGCATTCAGGACGGTGCCGGTGACCATTTGCCCCGAGCCGGCACGCACCTGTATTTGCGTGCCCGGCTCGCCGCCTTGCATGGCCTTGCCTTCGCTGGTGGCGACAAAACCGGGGCCGCGAGCCTCAAGGCGTACGGCTTGTCCGCGCTGGATGGAGCCGGCGCTGCGCAAGGCCCTGGCCTTGATCGCCGAACCGGCGTTGATGCGTTGGATGGTAATGCTGCCGATCAACTGATCGGCATCCCGCAGTACGCCGTTCGGCAGGAGCAGCAGGTCGCCGGTACGCTCGCTGAGGTCGTCCCGGGTAATGACGGCGCCCGCTTTCAGGGGACGGGCTGATACATAGTAGCTGCCTTCGATGCTGAGGTTCGCCTGTGCGTAGGTGACCCAGGGCTGCGGAGCCAGGCAGCGCAGGCCGACGGTCAGGCGCGAACTCAGCCTGGAGCCCGGCCTTAAAAACACTTCGGATTGCTGGCAGGGAGCCAGCTTTTCCGTGTCGACAGGTTCGACGGTGATCTGGGGCGTTCCCGTGTAGGCCGAGGCCTGTTCTTGCAGGAAGGCGCGTATCTGGTCTTCGTACGAGGCGGGCTGAGCGCCGCCCGCAGCCGGGGCCGCGGCGGAACCGTCGGCCGGCGCCGCAAGTGCGGGCGTTTCGGCGACGGCGGCATGGACCGCCTGTGTTCCGAACAGGGCGGCTGCGGCAAGCAAGGCAGCGTAAATCTTGATCATGCCAGCATTTTATAGCCGGCGCCGCGGACGCATTGGGGGAATTGGCCGAGAAATGCCGGCTTATTTCGTAGTTTGTCTTTGCAGGCGCGCCCTTACTATGTCTCGTACCTGATTGTGGCCGCATGGCCGCTGAGTTTCGGATTTTCGGATCGGCATAGGGCAGGGCGCCGGCCGAGCAAGGAATACAAGACCGCACATGATAGACCGTATTGGTGAAGACCTGGGTTTTTTTCAAACCGCCATCAATCTGCGCCAGCAGCGCCAGGAAGTGCTGTCCGCGAACATCGCCAACGCGGACACGCCCAACTACAAGGCGCGCGACTTCGATTTTTCGTCGGCGCTGCAAGACGTGATGACCGAACGCATGCGCCTGGCGGATACGAAATTGACCCTTACCTCGCCACGGCACATACCGGGCGCGGCAGTGTCCGGCGATTCGGCCGAGCTGCTGTACAGGCAGCCTTTGCAGCCCAGCCTGGACGGCAATACGGTGGACATGGACGTCGAGCGGGTGCAGTTCGCCGACAACACGCTGCGCTACCAGTCCGACCTGACCATTATTTCCCAGCGCATCAAAACCATGCTTGCAGCATTGCAGCAATAAACCAGGAAAGCCATGTCTTCGATGACTATTTTCGATATTGCGGGTTCTGCGCTTGCGGCGCAATCCCAGCGCATGAACGTCACGGCCAGCAATATGGCCAACGCCAATAGCGTCGTGGGGCCGGACGGGCAGCCATACAAGGCGCGCGAGGTGGTGTTCCAGATGGCGCCCGTGCCGGGCCAGTCCTATTCGCAAGCGGTGGGCGGCGTGCGCGTGGCGGGCGTAGTAGAGAGCAATGCACCCGCCAAGCTGCAGTACGACCCCAAGAATCCCCTGGCGGATGCAGACGGTTATGTAGCTATGCCGAATGTGGACATGGTGGCGGAAACCGTGAACATGATTTCCGCATCGCGCTCGTACCAGGCCAACGTGGAAGTGATCAATACGGCAAAGAGCCTGATGACCCGCACTTTGTCCATCGGGCAGTAATCGGCATCGTCACGGCGTTTCAGCCGTGTTTTTTTTATTAATTTGGAGCCTTTCGTGGCAGTCAACTCAACCGACACCAGCACCACTACCTCCAGTGCACTGGCCCAGGCCTCCGCGGCGGCGGCCCAGCGCACCGCGGCGGCGCAGGATCAATTCATGACCCTGCTGGTCACCCAATTGCAGAACCAGGATCCTTTGAACCCCATGGACAACGCCCAGGTCACCACGCAGTTGGCGCAATTGGAGACCGTGAACGGCATTACGCAGCTCAACACCACGCTGCAGGCCCTGTCGGGCCAGATGGACTTGTCCCAGTCCATGCAGGCGGCCAATCTCATCGGCAAGGACGTGTTGTTCCCGGGCGAGAAGGTGTCGCTGGGCAGCGTGACGAACGATGGCGTCACCACCACCGAGTCCACGCCGTTCGGCGTGGATGTAATTTATCCCGCCGCCAAGGTCGTTGCGCCCCTCCAGGGCGCCACCGGCAAGGTCAAACGCACCTTCAATCTGGACAGCCAGCCCGCGGGCGTGCTGCAGTTGTCGTGGGATGGCAAGGACGATGCCGGTTCGATGGCTGCCGCCGGCGCCTACACCTTGCAGGTAAAGGCCACCGACGCCGACGGCGGCGATGTTTCCGCCCAGGCGCTGACCTACGGCAAGGTGGCCAGCGTGTCGTACGCCTCCAGCGGGTTGCAGATGGATCTGGGCCTGGCCGGCGTGCATTCGCTGTACGACATCCGCAAGATCATGTAGCAGGCTTTCAACGCTTAAACGAATCAACGAACTAACGAATACGAGGTCATCATGGGTTTTGGACAGGGTCTAAGCGGCTTGAACGCCGCCTCGCAGCAACTGGATGTGATCGGCAACAATATCGCCAACTCGGGCACGGTCGGGTTCAAGTCGGCCACGGCCACTTTCGCCGACGTGTACGCTACGTCCAGCAAGGCCGGCCTGGGTGTGCAGCTTACGGGTGTCAACCAGCGCTTCACGGTCGGCACGGTCAGCAACACGGGCAACGAATTCGACATGGCCATCGACGGCGCGAATGGTTTGTTCCGCGTGGTGGACACCAGCGGCAACGTCATGTACACCCGCAACGGCCAGTTCCTGGCCGACAAGGACAGCTACCTCGTCAATGCCCAAGGTTATCGCTTGACCGGCTTTGGCGTAACCGGCAACGACCTGAGCCCCATCATGGTGCCCATCGGCAATATCGAGCCCAAGGCCACGAGCTCCGTCACGACCCGGGCGAATCTGGACGCGAACGCGGATCTTGTGTATGAAACCGATGTGCCTGAGACGCTTGGGCAGATAGCTGTTACAGCGCCGGCAGCGGCTACTTACTATTATCGGGACGATGGCACAAGCATTTCGTGGTGCGATGCCACGGGCACGGCGGTTGCTGCGCCGCCCGCGGGAACCTATACGACGGCGTCCGGCAACTTCGAGGTGGATGCCAGTGGTCAGCCAACCTCGTCGTTGGAGAGCGTAAGCGCTGTTTCGTACGAGGAAGCTCATATCGGCCATCAATTCAGCCCGGCGGATCCCCAAAGCTACACGCACTCGCTGCCAATCACGGCTTACGATTCGCTTGGCAATGCGCATTCCGTCATGCAGTATTTCGTCAAGCGTCAAGCGACAAGCTCGGACAGCACCTGGGATATTTACTACACGGTGGACGGCAAGACGGACAACATCACGCCGTCCACCACCCAGTTGACCTTCGACAGCGCAGGACGCTTGAAAACGGGCGATACGGCGACGCTTACGATCACCGGCCTGGGCGGCGCGGCTTCTCCCGCCGCCGACATGAACATAACCGTGAGCTATGCCGGCTCCACGCAATTCGGCGGCGATTTCTCGCCCAGCTTTACGCAGAACGGCTACGCCACCGGCGAGTACGCTGGCATGACCATCGGCACGGACGGCGCCATCGTGGCCAACTACACCAATGGCCAGACCAAGGCCGTGGGCTATGTGGCATTGGCCAACTTCAACAACCTGCAGGGCCTGCAGGCGGCGGGCGGCAATGCCTGGGTGGAAACCTCGGCGTCCGGCCAGCCCATCGTGGGCCGTCCGGGCACCAACAGCCTGGCCACCATCAAGGGCCAGTCGGTCGAAGAGTCCAACGTGGACATCAGCCAGGAGCTGGTCAATATGATCATCGCCCAGCGCACCTACCAGGCCAATGCCCAATCCATCAAGACGCAGGATCAGGTGGTGCAGTCCCTGATCAACATGCGCTGATCGCTGAGCCATGGATCGCATCGTATACACCGCGGCGGGCGGCGCCGCCCGCGTGCTGGAACAGCAGGCCGTGCTCAGCAACAACATGGCCAACGTCAGCACCACGGGCTTTCGCGCCGAGCTGGCCAACTACCGTTCCGTTCCCATCGTCGCCGAGCAGGGCTTGCCGACGCGGGTCGGCACGGTGACCTCCACGCCGGGCAGCAATTTCGAGCAGGGCGTCATGGCCCAGACGGGCAATGCGCTGGACGTGGCGATTACCGGCGAGGGCTGGTTCAGCGTGCAAACCCCCACCGGCGAGGCGCTGACGCGCGCCGGCGAGCTGGCGGTGAATCCGCAGGGCCAACTGGTGACGCAGCAAGGCTTGCCGATACTGGCCGCCAACAACGCACCTATCGAGATACCCGACCGGGGCACGGTGACGTTTACGTCGGACGGCACGATCACCGCGCTGGGCGCGGGCGACAGGCCCAACGATATCCAGGTGATTGGCCAGTTGAAACTTTCCAACCCGCCGGCCGCCAGTCTGGCGCGCGGCGACGACGGCCTGTTTCGCGTGCAGGATCCCAATGCCGGCCCAGTGCGGGAAGATCCGAACGTGCGGATTGTTTCGGGCTTTGTGGAAAAGAGCAATGTCGGCGCGGCCGAAACCATGGTGGGGATGATCGCCAATGCGCGCCAATTCGAAGCGCAGATGCAGATCATCCAGACCGCCAGCACCAATGCCGAACGGGCCAACTCGATTTTGTCGAGCAACGGCTGATAACGATTTGAGCGCGGGCTCCCCCCGCGCCGACGAGGAATAACGATGATACGTTCTCTGTGGATTGCCAAAACCGGTCTCGAGTCGCAGCAGACCAATATGGATGTGATTTCCAATAACCTGGCCAACGTCAACACGTCGGGCTTCAAGCGTTCGCGCGCGGTGTTCGAAGACCTGATGTATCAAACCATACGCCAGCCGGGCGCCCAGGTGGGCGCCGCCAACCAGTTGCCTTCGGGCCTGCAGGTGGGCACCGGGGTGCGCACGGTGGCGACCGAGCGCATCCACACCCAGGGCAATCTCAAGGAAACCGGCAACCAACTGGACGTGGCGATCCAGGGGCGCGGATTCCTGCAGGTCGAGATGCCCGACGGCACGTTCGCCTATACGCGCGACGGCAGCATGCAGGTGGATCAGAACGGCCAGTTGGTGACGGCCGGCGGCTACCCTGTGCAGCCGCCCATCAATATTCCCGACAATGCACTGACCGTGACCATCGCCCGCGACGGCACGGTGTCGGTGACCCAGCCGGGCGCGACCGGCACGAACGTGCAGATCGGCCAACTGCAATTGAGCACCTTCATCAACCCCACCGGCCTGCAGAGCGCCGGCGAAAATCTCTACATCGAAACCGACGCCGCGGGGCCGGCCAACTTCG
>JBEBXF010000117.1:0-8711 GCA_040391725.1 Eoetvoesiella caeni
GAGCGCGTCCACCGCCGTCCAGTCAAGGGCGCCCAATTGCTCGCTTTCGCGGCGCCATTCCCGTGTCGACTCGAGCAGGTCGGCGCTGGTAAGCGCCACGCGGGCGCCGGAATCGGCCGCCACCGCCGCCAGCCGCTCGATCAGGCGATTGCGCCGCGGCGGGTTGATCGGCGTGGCGAGGCGGCCGCTCCACAAGCATCCCATGAAGGCCGCGAAAAAATCGGCGCCGGGCTGGAACACCAGCAGCACCGGCTCGCCGCGCCGGGTGGCGCCCGTCAGATAGGCGGCCACGGCACGGGCGCGGGAAGCCAGTTGCGCGGCCCGCCACTGGCAGCGTTCGGCGCCCTGGCTGTCCAGGAAGGTGAACGACCAGCGATCGCCCGGCTCATGGGCGCGGCGATGCAGGATGTGGGGCAGGAAAACGGCTTCCGGGGCCGGACTCGCGATGGTCACGTCAATTCCTCCACCACACGGCGCGCCGATGGAGTACCGCTCGCGGGCGACGACTGGCGCCTGGCCCGCCTGCGTTCGATCAACTCATCCAGCTTGGCATCGAGACGACGGTCGAGCGTGGCGGCTATCTCGCGTTCCAGCTCCGACTGTTCGTTCGTCAGACGATTCAGGTCGGCCACGCGGCGCAGCTCCTGCCGGCTGAGCGACAGCAGCAGGCACGGCCTCATGGTGCGGCAAGTCGTGGGATGAGGCACGCCTTCGAGCAGGGCGAATTCACCGAAGAAGTCGCCGACCTCGAGGACTTCCATGGGCAGCGAAGTGCCGTCGTCCAATTGAATGCTGCACTCCACCGAGCCGCGGGCGATGATGTAGAAGCGGCCGGTCGTGGTGCTCTCTTGAGTCAGCACAGTGCCGGCGGGCACTTCCTCGACGTGCAGCATGCCGCGTATGCGTTCGAGGTCGCTGACCGGCGCCGACGAGAACAGGGGAATCTTGCGCAGCCCCTCGACGCTGATATCCACCTCCTGGCCGGCATTGACGATCGAGATGTCGGTCTGCTTTTCCCACATGCCGGCGTAGATGCCGCGCTGGGCGAGCAGTTCGTCGTGCGTGCCGCTTTCCGCCAGCCTGCCTTCGTGGAAGACGCAGATGAGATCCATGTCGGGGCATGCAGCGAGCCGGTGGGTAACCGAGATCATCGTCCGGTCGGCGCTGACGCGCGCCAGGGTGTCGTTGATGGCGGCCTCGGACTCGGCGTCGAGCGCCGACGTGGCCTCGTCGAGCAGCAGGAGCTGCGGATTGCGCAGCAGCACGCGGGCGATGACGATGCGCTGGCGCTGGCCGCCCGACAACAGCTTGCCGCCTTCACCCACATTGGTGTCGTAGCCGTCCGGCAGCGATTTGATGAAGTCGTGGATTTCGGCGGCCCGGGCGGCCGCCTCGACCTGGGCATCGGTGGCATCCAGCCGGCCGATGCAGATGTTGTAGCGGATCGAACCTTCGAACAAGGTCGTATCCTGGTTCACCACGCCCATCAGCGAGCTGAGCGATTCGGTGCCTATGTCGCGGATGTCGGTATCGTTGAGCATGATGCGCCCGCCGACGGGATCGTACTGATGCGACAGCAGATGGATCATGGTGCTTTTGCCCGAGCCCGAAGGCCCGACCAGGGCGATGCGCCTGGGCAGCGGAGCTTCGAGCGATACGTTGTCCAGATTGAGCCGCTCGCCGCGATAGCTGAACGACACATCGCGGAACTCCAGCCGGGTAAGCGGCCCGTCCGCCGGCGCCGGGCCTTCGGCAACCGGAACGTCCGTGGGCTGGGCCAGCAGCCAGTCGATGCGCTGCCAACTACCGATGGCCTGGATGGCGGTGGGCAACAAGGTGGCGATGCTGCCCGCGGCGCCGCCGAAAGCCAGCAGCAGGCCGATATAGGCCACCACCACGCCGCCGGACACCGTGCCGTTCAGCGACAGAATCGCGCCCAGCCCGATGATGCCCAACTGCGCCGCGCTGATGGCGAATACCGTGGCGCGGCCAGTGAGCTCGCCCAGCAGATACTGCTTGTAGCTGGCTTTGTACATCTCGCCTGCGTAAACATCAAACTGGCTGCGGCGATGCGCTCCCTGATGCAGCGTGCGGATCACCGGCAGCAACTGCACGGTTTCCTTGATGAAACCCGCCAGCTTGCCGTCCTCGAGCTTGCGCGCGTACGACGCCCTGACGGCGAAACGGCCCACCTGGCGCGGCGCCCAGAATGCGACCGTAAGGAACAGGATGGTGGCCAGGGCCATGCGCCAATCCAGCGTGACCGCGGTGACCAGGGAGCCCAGCATCAGGAAGCCCTTGCCCACGATGCCGGGGATGGCGCGCACGATGGCGTTCTCGACGATGAAAATATCGGTGGCGAAGATCGACACCATATCGCCGCTCTTGAAGCGGTTCAAGGCCCGCGACGATATGCTCATGAGCTTGTCGAACACCTGCCCGCGCACATCGTTCAGCGTGCGCGGACCCAGCGTGGATACGCTGAAGTCGATCGCCAGCCCGCCCATCGCAGTGACGAGGAAACCGCCGACCAGATACGCCAGCGTGCGCCAGATGACGTCGGCCCGGCCCGGCGTGATGCCCTGGTCGAACAACTGGTTCAACCAGATCGGCATCAGCATGGCATAGGCCGTTTGCACCAGAATGCCCACCACCAGCATAACCGTGAAGAAGCGATAGGGCCGCAGCAAGCCCACCGTCCAGCGCAAGAAGGGGCCCGCCCCCTTGATGCCCTGCTCGTGCGGCTGGCATTCGCTCCATTGCAATTCGAGCATGGCAGCCGATTTGCCAATGGCGCTTTGGCATGCCGCATCCATTGAATCCTGAACCTGCATGGCGCGGGCCAGCGCAAGCACGCCCGCCGCCTGGTAGGTATCCAGCATGAACTGCAAGAACGCGCCGGCGCGTGCCGCGTCGCGCGGCGCCCACGAACCCGAGGCCAGGCGGCCGGCCAGGCCGTCCAGGTCGCTGGCTTCGCCGGGCATGAGCGCAAGGGTCGTGTCGCCGGGCGGATGCTCGGCCAGCGACAGCAGCCCGGCGCCGATCAGGCCTTGCGCCCGCCCCGATACGCCAAGGCGTTCGACGAGTATGCGCTCGACCAGCAGAACGGCTGGATCCGCGTCGGCGCGGCCGCCGGAGTCGGCCAGCACGCCGGCGGCCAATCCAGATCCCGCGGGGGGAGGCTCGATTTCCAGCAGATGATGAACTTTTTTTTCTATTTGCTCTAGCCGCCGTAGGGCCGAGCGGCCGCGCAAAAGGCCTTGTATCCGCTGTGTCAAATCGAGTTTCATTCGCTATGGGTGGTTATGGTTGCAGATGGAACGCACGGCGGGGGCTCGCGATGCGAGTCCCCGGCTAGTTGCGTAAGAAGATTGGCCACCTCGCGGGGATGCGTGGCCCAGGGAAAGTGTCCGGCGGCGCAATGCGCGATACGCATCGGCCCGGTGGTAACGGCTTGCCACGCCTGCAGGTCGCTGGCGGACAGCGACGAGTCGTCAGCCATGCGCAACACGTCTATCGGCGCAGACAGAAGTTCGGCATGGGCATGGCGATAGGTTTCGCAGGCTTCGAGGTCGGCGCGCAGCGCCGCATCGGCATAGCCGGCCTGACCGGCCGGGATTTCCACCGGCGCCATACCGAAACGCGCGGCAAGTTCGGTGCGCAGTTGAGCCGGCGGCAAAAGGTGCAAAGGCGCTTCGGCCGGCGCCAGGACGGGAGCGCGAAAGCCCGAGACGATGAGACGCTGCGCGGGCACGGCGCAATGAGCGAGGCGATGCGCGGTTTCGTAGGCAAGCAGCGCGCCATAGCTGTTGCCCACCAGCACCAGGTGCACGGGTTCGCGCGCGTCATGATCCTGGAGGTCGGCCAGCTCTTGCGCCAATCGGTCGGCGGCAGCGGCCGCCCTGCGCGGCGGCTCGCCCGGCGCGCGCTCGTCGCCGCGGGGCAATTGCACGGCAACGATGCCCGCGGAGCCCGGCAACGCGGCAGCCAGACGGCCAACCGACAGCGGCGAGCCGCCGGCATGGGGGAAAAAGACGAAAGTCGGCTGCCCGCCGGTCGCCTGGCGCAAGCCAACCAACCAGCGGGCCAAAGGTTTACGGACGTGCATCCCAAGACCTGCCGAACAAGACATAAAACCCTATCGAGGTTGTATTGCTGCATTGCGCGGGCGAAGTTAACATTCTTCGTCTATTGTTTCACAATGTTAACCTACTATTTTCGTTATGGACACTCTGGAATACGCATCTTCGAGCATGCGCTTTTCCGTCATAATCCCGCCCAGAGGGCGCAAGCCGAAGTCAGACACAAGGAAACCGGCATGAACGATCAGCAATCCTTCGTACAACGCTTCGAGGCGGACGGCGCGGTTTGCCTGCACCAGGCCTTCGATGCAAAGTGGGTCGAGCTGGCCCGACAAGGCATCGAGCGCAACGTCGCCCAGCCCAGCCCATTGTTTCGCAACCTGGCCCGGGACGGCGGCGGAGGCTTCCAGTCCGACATGTGGTCGCGCCGCTATATCCCCGAATTCGAACGCTTCTGCATGGAGTCGCCCGCGGCCGCAATCGCGGCTCAGGCGTTGCGAACCAATCGCGTCCGACTGGCGCAGGACACCTGGTTCGCCAAGCGCCCCGGCAGCTCGGAACGCACGCCCTGGCATCACGATACGGTGGTCGACGGGCCCTTCTGCTCGATGTGGGTCGCGCTGGATCCCACCCCGCGCGACGCCACGCTGGAATTCGTGCGCGGCTCCCACCTCTGGGGCCAGGCGCTCATGCCGGGCGCATTCTTCGACGCCCCCGAAAACCGCGAAGGCGCGGACAAGTTCTATGCCGAATTCCATGGCGACGCCTCGCGGGCCGACGCGCACGAATTCGGCAAGATCCCCGATATCGAAGCCAATCGCGGCGCCTACGACATCATAGGCTGGGACATGGAGCCGGGCGACTGCGTGTTGTTCGATGCGCGCACCATCCACGGCGCGCCGGGAAATCACTTCAACCACTACATGCGCCGTTTCGTCACGCGCTGGGTAACCGATGAATCCGTCATCGCAAGCCATGGCCAGGACATGATCGACGCCTTGGCAAAATCGGGGCTCGAAAACGACTTGCGTGTGGGGCACCACATCCGGGGACCGCTCTTTCCGGAATTCACCTTCCCTTCGGCTTGACCGCGACCATAGCGCAGTCCCGCCGCGCGGCAGCCTTTTTCGGCGCGGCATTCAGCAGACATTCAGACAAAATGTAGAACGCGTAACAATTTGTTGACAAGCCCCGAAACAGCCATCTACACTTTGCAGCGGTCGGTTCATTGTCAATGCGCTTCATTCGGCATCCGGCTTCTTTCAGTCCCTTGCAGTACTTCGTACACGTTCTCCCTCAACGACAAGGATTTTCATATCATGGCCGAGATGTTCCTAACGATTACACGCGCCAACATCAAGGCGGGCAGCGAAAAAGAAGCCCGCGCATTGTTGGAAAAATCGTTACTCCCCAACGATGGTTCCAAACCCGGCGATCATATCCCGGGCCTTATTGGCTTCGGCTTGATGCGCTCCAAGAAAGACCCTCATGTCTTCGGCCTGGCCACCGTCTGGAAAGACGAAGCCTCGCTCGATGCTCTGTCCTCCAACCCCAAAGCCAAAACCGGCGGTAGCTGGGTTCAGCAGTTCATCAAGTTCACCGAAGGCGAAGTAAAAGGCGAAGGCTTCTACATAGAAAGCCTGTAATCGCTCCCCGGAGGCGCCGCCTGCATTGCATGAAGGCCCGGCGCCTCCGTTTTCCGCTATTCCCGGCTGGCCTCGACACTCCTCCGCCAGCGTGCTGCCAGCCATAGGCTACAAGCTACGCCCCGCAGAATCCAGGCATGCACATGACACTCCCCCCTTCTTCCGGCTCCGGCGCCTTGCCGGCCTCCTCCGCAAAACCCACCCTACGCCCCATCGAAGACGCCTATCCGCTCACGCGGATGCAGCAAGCGCTGCTGGTGCGCTGCCTGGCCCATCCGGATCGGCCGCTCTACATGGGGCAGTGGTGGGCGGTGTTGCAGGGCGAGCTTGACGAGCAGGCATTCGCCGCCGCCTGGCAAACCGCCGTCGACCGGCATACGGCGCTGCGCAGCGGCTTTCATTGGGACATCAAAGCCAGTCCCTTCCAGGTGGTGCACCGCCAGGCGATTCTTCCGACAAGCAGGCACGACTGGTCCGAACACGCCGACTGGCGCGCACAGCTCGACGCCTTCCTGGCCCAGGATCGCGCCCTGCCCTTCGACCTGAAAAAGCCGCCGCTCATGCGCATCGCTCTGATACGCCTTGCCGCCAGCCGCCACCTGGTGGTGTGGACGCGCCATCACCTCACCGTGGACGGCTGGTCGCTCGGCGTCATTCTGTCCGAAGTGTTTGCGCACTACAAAGCACGGCTCGGCGGGCAAGCCCTGCAACAGCCGCCGGCCCCCGCATTCCGATCCTATGTGGACTGGGAACAATCGAATCCATCGCCGGACGCGCTGAACCATTGGCGCACAGTGCTGGCCGTCCGTTCCCTCGATGAGGAAACCCTGGAGGGCAAACCCCGCGCCGCCGATTCGTCCGCTCCCGACATCGACACCGTCGCCCTGCACCTGCCGGCCTCGGCCACGGCCAGGCTGGAAGCCCTGGCCCGCGCCTGCCACGTCACCGTCAACACCGTCGTCCAGGGCGCTTGGGCCATCGTGGAAAGCCGGATGTCGAATCGCGACACCGTCCTGTTCGGCGCCGTCGAGACCTCGCGTCCGCCGCACCTGGCGCAGGACGGATCCGAACTGGTCGGCGTCCAGGTGCAGATCCAGCCCATACTCGCCCACATCGACCAGACACCCCTGGCCGCCTGGCTGGAAGGCCTGCAGGCCGCCGCCGTCGCCGCGCGCCAGGCCGGCGCCGTCGGCATGGACGAATTCCGCGCGCTGCTGGGCATGCCCGGCGACCGCCTGCCGTTCGACAGCCTGGTCGGCTTCCAGAACTACCCGTTGGACGAGGCCGGCGCCTTCAAAGGCTGCGGCCTGGCCCTGGAAGAAAGCGGCGACGTCACGCTGCCCGACATGCCTCTGAACCTGATGGTGGAGGCCCAGGCCGGCGGCTTGCGCCTGCTGCTGATGTTCGACCGCCGGCATGGCGACAAAGCCCAGGCCCGGCTGCGCCTGGAAATGCTGCACGAAACCCTGACACGCCTGCCGGAGTCGGCGCAGGCGCCGGTGGCCGCCATCGACGCGCTGCCCGCGGCAACCACGGCATCGCTGCTGGACACGCAAGAAGTCGCGGCAAGCCTGCCGGGCGCGGATCGCAGCGTGGTTCAGACCATTCTCGAGCATGCCGCCAGCCGGCCGCAAGCCACCGCCGTCGTGCAGGGCGCGCAGCGTCTGGACTATGCGGGGCTCGCCTCCACGGCAATCGCCATCGCGGATCGCCTCGCGGCCCAAGGAGTCGGCCCCAACGCCCGCGTCGGCCTGCATCTGGAACGCTCGCCGCTGGCGATCGCCGCGATACTGGGCGTCATGCTGCGCGGCGCCTCCTACGTGCCGCTGGACATGGAGTCTCCCGAAGACCGCAAGCAATTCATCGCCGCCGAAGCCGCCATGGCCGCAATACTGTCGGCCACGGCCGAAACGGTGGCGGGCCGCGCCGCCATCGCCGTCGGCGACCTGAGCGCGGGCGCATCCGGTTCCGTCCAACTGCCGCAAACTCATGCGGCGGCCTTGCCGGCGCAAACGCAAGAGGCCTACGCGATTTTCACGTCGGGCTCCACCGGCCGTCCCAAGGGCGTGTCCGTCAGCCACGGCAATCTGGCCTACCATGTCGCCGCCAGGGACGCCGCCTATCCCGGCACCCCCAACCGCATCCTTCTGCTCACCTTTCCCCTCGTCTTCGACGGTTCGGTCACCGGCATCTTCGGCACGCTATGCGCCGGCGGCGCACTCGTTCTGCCCCGACCCATCGAAGCCACCGACCCCGACCGCCTGGCCGCTCTCATCCGCGACCAGGGCGTCACCCAGACCATCATGATTCCATCGCAATGGAACCTGCTGCTGTCGGCCGCGCCGCCCGGCGCGCTGGCCAGCCTGCGGCTGGCGGTGGTAGCCGGCGAAGCATGCCCGCGCGAGCTGGTCGAACGCCATTGCTCGGTTCTGCCCGGCACGCCGTTGGCCAATGAATACGGGCCGACCGAAACCACCGTGTGGGCCACCCTGGAACGATGCATCGCGGGCCAGACGGGACCTGTGCCGATCGGCCGGCCGATTCCCGGCTCGCGAGCCTATGTGGTGGATCGCCACGGGCGGCTTTGTCCGCCCGGCGTTCCCGGAGAGCTGCTCATTGCGGGGCCAGGCGTCGCGGGCGGCTACATCAACCAGCCGGAACTCACGGCCGCGCGCTTCACCGC
This sequence comes from Eoetvoesiella caeni, assembly GCA_040391725.1. Lineage (GTDB taxonomy): Bacteria > Pseudomonadota > Gammaproteobacteria > Burkholderiales > Burkholderiaceae_B > Eoetvoesia > Eoetvoesia caeni_A. Next base: position 8,412 of record JBEBXF010000117.1, read on the forward strand.
CAATCCGTTCGACGGCGAAACCAGCCTGCGCAACGTCTACCGCACGGGAGACCGTGTGTCTCAGGCCGGCGACGGACGGCTGTACTTTCGCGGACGCATGGACGACCAGGTCAAGGTCAGCGGCTATCGCATCGAGCTGGACGAAATCGGCGCCTGCCTGCTGCAATGCCCCGGCGTCCAGGAGGCCATTGCCGTCGTCCACTATCCTGCCGAGCGGGCCGCGGGCATGATCGTGGCCCACGTTGCCGGCGCCGACCTGCCCAGCCAGGAAGCCATCATGCGCCACGCACAGCGCTGGCT
>JBEBXF010000118.1:0-8708 GCA_040391725.1 Eoetvoesiella caeni
GAATTCGGCGCTTCGCAAGTCCTTGTTCCCGGAAGCCCGCCCCGCCTATTGCGGACAGTCGGTCTGGCGGGCCGCCGTGCCCAGGCCGCCCGAATGCGAGACCTCCGAACTGCATTTCGGCGGGCGTCATGGCGTCGTGGGCTTATGCCCGATTTCGCCGCGGGATGCTTACGTTTATGTGGTGGAAAGCGCGGCCGAAGGCACGTTCCATCCCGACAGTACGGCCGCGGCGGTTCTGCTCGAAAGGCTGAAGGGATACGATAGCCCTGTCATCCAGGCGTGCATTCCGCATATTCGCGGTTCCGGGCACGTGACGTTCAGGCCCCTGGAAGTGATTCTTGTCGAGGAGCCGTGGTATCGGGATCGGGTGGTGCTCATCGGCGACGCCGTTCACAGCGGCCCGCCGGTATTGGCTCAGGGAGCTGCAATGGCTATCGAAGACGCCATCGCCTTGTCGGAAGAGCTCGATGCTTCAGGCTCGTTGAGCCAACGGCTGGATGCGTTTATGGCAAGGCGGATCGAACGGGCGAGCCTCGTGGTGCGCAATTCCGTCTACCTGTGCGAACAGGAGGTCAATCACACCGCCACCCCCGCCGACGTCGGGCGCATCATGCAAGAAACCCAGACCGTATTGTCGGAGCCTTTTTGAACCATTGACGGCCGCCATTTCCAGCGGCCGTTTCAGGGTTTTCCGTGAGACGGTTATGGTTGGCCGTGCGCTTCGCCGATTTCATGAGCGGTGCTGATGATCAGATTGCGCATCCATTGATTGCCGGGATCGCTGTCGTGGTAGTGGTGCCATTGCAGGGTTTGCCGAAGGGGCGGAATCGGCATGGGCGGGGGTAGTAGCCGTATGGGCAGGTGTTGCGCCTGTTTTCGCGCGAGCATGCTGTGCACGGTGGCTATACGATTCGTGCCCACCACCAGTTCGCTGAGGCCTGAAAGATGGCCGGTGGAGATTTCCGCATTCAGCGTATAGCCGTATTCATCATGAAACCAGGTTTCGAAGGTATAGTGCGCGCGCCCGAATTGAGCGATGACGTGTCCCATCGAGCGGTATTGCTCGAACGTCAGGGTATCGCCAATCAGCGAGTTCCTGTCCCAGACGACGCAGGTATAGGTTTCATCGAACAAGCCGGCTTTGGGTTGCACAGGCGATGTGTAGTGCTCGGGAATGATCAGAAAATCGACGTCACCGCGTTCGAGCTCCTCGAACGGGTTGTTGATCTGCAGCAGGAATTCCAGCGTGATGCCGGGGGCCAGATCGTGCAGCTTGGGCAGCAGCCGGGTCATCAAGATCGACTGGCTGAAGTCTGAAATAAGCATCTTGAAATGGCGCACGGCCGTTGCCGGATTGAATTCCGGCTTGGTCAAGACTGTGGATTCTATTTGCAGCAGAACGTTGCGCACCGGCTTGATCAGGCTTTCGGCCAGCGGTGTCGGCATCAGCTTGCGGCCAATGGGCACGAAAAGCTCGTCGTCAAAATATTCCCGCAGCCGGCCCAGGGCGCCGCTCATGGACGATTGGCTGATGTGCATGCGGGCCCCCGCCCGCGTGACGTTCTGCTCGGTAAGCAGCGCATCCAGCGCCACCAGCAAGTTCAGATCCAGTTTGTTGAAGCGCATGGTCGTTTCTCAATCATCGGAAATTCCGATAGCTTAGATCAGTATTAACCATTTCTCAAATGCTTTTGCCTTGCCTAAGATACCGTCAACGTAGCGGGAAGACGACTATGGCGATGGCAGAGCTCACACGGTGCGCCATCGGCAAAACAAGTTCGATCGCTGGTGAATAGATAAATAAAACTGGAGACAACCATGAGCGAAGCCACGGCTTCTTCATTTGCGCTGGGCACATTTTCCGTAGCCGGATCCCCTTCTTTTCCCGCCTTGGTGCGAAACCACGAGGCCGTCGCCCTGGCCGCGCTGCAGCCCCTGGCCGCCAGTCTGGATCACCATTTGCTGGGCGTGGACAGCATGGTGGAATTTCTGGACGCCTGGGGGCATAACGGCAAGGCGCTCGACACCATCGCCGACTTCCTGGGGCGCGAGGCGCAAGGCGCAAAGATATGGAAAGCCCTGGCTGCCCCTGTTTCAGCCTTGACCACGCAGGCTCCGATCATGCCGCGCCAGGTTTTTTGCTGCGGCGCCAACTATTTCAAGCATGTAGTCGATCTCATCGTCGACCAGGGGCCAGGCGCCAATCCCGGCACCGAGGGCATGGACGCCGTCACACTGCGCAAATACGCCGAAGATCTGATGACCCGCCGCAAGACGACCGGCGCGCCGTATTTCTTCAATAAGCCGGTCTCGGCGATCACCGGGCCGAATGACCCCATCGTCCTGCCAGGCTTCGCCAAAAAGCCGGACTGGGAGCTGGAGCTGGCTGTCGTCATCGGCAAGTCCGCCCGCCACGTGAAGCGCGCCGAGGCGCTGGATCATGTGGCTGGCTACACCATCGCCAACGACATCAGCAACCGGGACTGGATCTGGGCGCGCGCCGAAGTCAAGGCCATGGGCACCGACTGGGTGGCGGGCAAAAGCTGTCCTTCGTATCTGCCTTTGGGGCCCTACATCGTGCCGCGGCGGTTTGTCGCCAATCCGCAGGACCTGAAGATCACGCTCAAGCTCAATGGCGAAGTCAAGCAGAACGAAAGCACTTCCGACATGATTTTCGACGTCGCGCGGCAGATCGAGCATTTGTCGAGCCTGGTGCAATTGCTGCCCGGCGACATCATCTGCACGGGTTCTCCGGCGGGCAACGGAACGCATTACAACCGCTTTCTTCAGGAAGGCGACCTTGTCGAGTCGAACATCAGCGGGCTTGGCTCGCAACACAATCCCTGCATTCTGGAAAGGATTTAACTATGTCCCGTTATGGCATCAATGGTGTTGAAACTATTTTGTACGGCGTCGACGATGTCGCCGAATGCACACGTTATTTCGATGACTTCGGCCTTGTTTTGCAAGACCGAAGCGACGCGCATGCGCATTTCATCTTGCCTGAGGGCTCGCATGTCATCATTCGCCACATCGACGACCCGCTGGTTCCCAAGTCGTCCATCGTCGGCACGGGGGTTCAGGAAACGATCTGGGGCGTGAACACCCAGGAGGGCGTGGACAGGCTTGTCCGGGACCTGTCGGTGGATCGCGAGGTGCGCGTCGACGAAGACGGCACGGCGCATACCTATACCGACGACGGCATGGCCATCGGCTTTCGGGTTTTCAGGAAGATCCCCGTCGTGTCCGCGCCGGATCCGGTCAACTCCCCGGGCAATGCCAATCGTATCAATCAACACCGCAAGTGGCGCACCCGCGCCCACCCCAAGACCATCCAGCATGTGGTGTTCCAGATGCCCGACTACGACGCCTCGTGGGCGTTCTATCGCGACCGCCTGGGATTTTTGCTGTCGGACATACAGCGCGGTTTTGGCGTGTTCGCCCGCGGCGACGCATCCCATGATCATCACAATATCTATTTCCTGAATGCCAATCTGCCGTTCAAGGGGCCAGGCGTCTGGGGCATGGATGGGCAGATCCGCTTCGATCACACGAATTTCGGCGTGGACGACGTGGACGAGGTCATGGTGGGCGCCAACTACATGGAGCGCAAAGGCTGGCCCAAGTCGTCCTGGGGCCTGGGACGCCATCGGATTGCATCGTCCATTTTCATGTATTTGCCTTGTCCCACCGGCGGCCAGGCGGAATATGGCGCCGACTCCGATCATCTGGACGAGTCCTGGGTGCCGCGCAGCTGGAATCCGATGTTCGGCTTCTTCAGCTTCATCACCAATATGGCGCCGTTCATGATGGATGCCGCGCCCTGGGAAGTGGACTTTGCGCCAGGCTATACGCCGCCCCGCAAAGAAGCTGGCCATCCGCCGCATCAGCACGATACCGCGGCGGCCGATGGTGCGCGTGAAAATCCGGCAGCGGACTCAAGCAAATGAGGGACGTGCAACTGCATACCTGCGGCCCGTCCTGTCCGCCCAATTGCCCCTCCCAGCCGCGCCTGGATTTAAAGGGGGCATCGAAGCGCGCCTTGACCATCGACGTGCACTGTCATGTCGTCGTCCCGCAAATCGAGGCGCTGATTGGCGATCACCCTGAAAAAGCGGCTGAGATGGCACGGCTGGCCGAGGGTATGGGCGCGGCTTCGGTCGAGCACAACCTGAAGGTCATGCTGCCGGCGGCGGGCCCGCGTCTGGTGAATCTGGACATGCGACTTGCCGATATGGAAAGCATGGGTGTGGATATCCAGGTCATCAGTCCTTCCCCCACTCAATACTATTACTGGGCCGACGAGGACCTTGCCATCGACTTCGTGCGTGTGCAGAACGAGAGCATTGCATCGTTATGCGAGCAGCATCCGCAACGGCTTGCCGGGCTGGGCAACGTGGCGTTGCAGCACCCGCAACTGGCCGTGCGGCAGCTCGAATACGCAGTGCGCGAGCTGGGACTGAAGGGGGTGGAGGTTTCCACAACGGTCAACGATCTGGAGTTGGCGGACCCGCGCTTTGACGTTTTCTGGGCCAAGGCCGAGGAGCTCGGTTGCGTGGTCTTCATCCACCCATTCGGTACTTCGCTGGGCAAGCGGCTGGACCAGTTTTATCTCGGCAACACCATCGGGCAGCCGCTTGAAACCACGGTGGCGCTGTCGTCGCTGATCTTCGGCGGCACGCTGGATCGCTTTCCCGGCGTCAAGATCGTGGCCGCCCATGGCGGCGGATACCTGCCCACCTATATTGGCCGCTCCAATCACGCCTGGCGCGTGCGTCCGGAGGCGCACAAGCCGCTCAAGCCGCCTGCCGAATATTTGCGGCAGATCTGGTTCGACACCGTGGTTTACGAACCCCATGCTTTGCGCTACTTGATCGATCAGGTTGGCGTGAGCCAGGTCGTGGTGGGCACGGATTATCCCTTCGACATGGGCGAGTACCAGGTGCATCGCCTGATCGACCTGGTGGAAGGGCTTAGCACAGAGGAAAAAGAGCGGATTCTGGGCGGAAACGCCGGGACATTGCTTGGGTTGGACGTCGGAATCAAACAATGAAGCCAGCGCCTGGCTGGCGCCAACTGAGTATGGAGAAGCAGAGAAACGAATGTAAGCGATGCTTACAATAATTAAGTAGAATGACACGAGGAGACATAATGATAAAGCAGAAGAAAATCGAGGGCGGCGGCAAGCTGCTCCGTCAGCCGGCGCTTGGCGTCATGGCGGTGGCATTGATGGCGATGTCGTCGGCGCCGGTCTATGCCTTTCAGGTGGAGACGGGCAATCCCGATGTGCGCATCAATTGGGACACGACGGTCAAGTACAGCAATGCGTTCCGGGTCAAGAACCGATCCGATCAACTGGTCAGCAGTCCGTCCCAGGACGATGGCGACCGCAATTTCAGCCGGGGGCTGATATCCAATCGCTTCGATGTGTTGTCCGAAATGGACATCGTCTACAAGAACTTCGGCGTGCGCTTCAGCGGCGCGGCCTGGTATGACGATGCGTATATGCACGGGAACGACAATGACTCGCCCGGCACATCGCAGGGTCAGCCGGCGTACAACAATTTTGCCCATGGAACCCAGGTACTCCATGGCCGCAACGCGGAGCTGCTCGATGCCTTCATTTTTGGGCATGGCAGTCTCGGTGGCGACGTAAAAGGCAGCTTCCGCCTGGGGCGCCATGCGCTGCTCTGGGGCGAAAGCCTGTTCTTCGGGAACAACGGCATTGCGGCCGGCCAGGCGCCCATCGACGTGGTCAAGGCCTTGTCGGTGCCCAATACCCAGTTCAAGGAATTGATCCGGCCCGTCAACCAGGTATCCGGACAGGTCGAATTGACGCCCAATGTGTCCGTTGGCGCCTATTACCAGTTCGAATGGGAAAAAACACGCCTGCCGGGAGCCGGCAGCTATTTCTCGGGTGCGGATCTGCTGGATGACGGCGGCTACGCCTTGCAGATGGTTCCGGGGATACCGGGGGTCATGCCGGGGGTCAGCGCCTATCGCAAGGCCGATATGAGAGCTAAGGATTCCGGGCAGGGCGGTTTGCAATTGCGCTTCCGCTTGCCGGACAGCGGCTATGACTTCGGCCTGTACGCCATCCGCTACCACGACAAGACGCCGCAAACCTATACCAGCGGGCTGCAATTTCCGTTCGGCCCCCAAGGGCCGGCTTTCCCGGCGTACTACCAGCTTGTCTATCCCGAGGCTATCAAGGCGTACGGCGCCAGCGTCAGCACGTCCATCGGCAATGCCAACGTGGCGGCAGAAGTCTCGACGCGCCGCAATGCCCCTCTGGTCAGCGATCCCGTCTCGCTGGCCATGGGCGACACCGCGGCGGACAACAATGCGAATGCCCGTTATGCCGTGGGCAATACCTTGCACGCCCAGGTCTCGATGCTGTATTCGTTCGAGCCCAATTTCATTGCGCGCGAGTCGAGTTTTGCCGGCGAAATCGCCTGGAACCGCGTTTTGAGCTGCACCAAGAATTGCGATGCCTTCACCGCGATGACCTCGGAAGGGCCTGTGTATCGTCCCAACGGCGCGTTGGGCCAGAATACGACGCGCGACGCCTGGGGTTTGCGTTTCGTGTACACGCCTACATATCGCCAGGTATTGCCGGGGCTGGATATCTCGATTCCCATCGGCGCGAGCTACTTTCCCAAGGGCCGCTCGGGCGCGGTGGCTGCTTTCGGTCCGGACAAGGGCGGAGACATCAGCATTGGCGTGAAAGGCGTGTATCTGGACAAGTGGAACTTCGCCTTGACGTATACCCATTTCTACGGCAAGGAAGACGTGGCGTTGAACAATCGCAACGAATACACCTATCAGCAAAATCTACGTGACCGTGACTTCGTCGCGTTCACCGCCAGCACGGCATTCTAAGCACAAGAAGTGGAAGGAGACAAAATTATGAAATTCATCGTGAAGAGGCTGGCGACGGCCGCCTTGGTGGCCGGAACCCTGGGCATGGCGGGCGGAGCCTTTGCCGCCACGGCCCAGCAGGCCGAACAATTGAAGACCACGCTCACGCCCTTGGGCGGCGAGAAGGCCGGCAGCAAGGACGGCGCCATTCCCGCCTGGACGGGCGGCTATACCACGCCGATCCCAGGCTTTGTCAATGGCGGCAAGCGCGGCGACCCCTTCGCCGCCGACAAGCCTTTGTATTCCATCACCGCCAAGAACATGGCGCAATATGCCGATAAGTTGTCGGACGGCGTCAAGGCCATGTTCGCAAAGTATCCGGACACCTACCGCATCGATGTCTACCCCACCCGGCGTACGGCCGCCGCGCCGCAATGGGTGTATGACAACACCTTTAAAAACGCCACCAACGCCAAGCTGGTCGATAGTTCCGGCGGCCCCATCCCCGAAGGCGCCTACGGCGGCATTCCGTTCCCGATTCCCGAGAACGGCACCGAGGTCATGTGGAACCATCTCCTGCACTGGCGCGGCACGGCCTGGCATTTCGACATTCACGGGATACTGACGACGGCCGACGGCAAACATGTCCTCACGGTGGACGGCCGGGGCGACCAGGAAATGCCGTATTACCTCAAGGATGCTTCGCCGGACAAGTTCAACGGCGAATACTGGATGGTGCGTTTGATCAATTCCGGCCCTCCCATCCGGGCCGGCGAAGCCATTACCGGGCGGCTCAATGTCAATGACGAGAAAAGCCAGTCCTGGGTTTATTTGACCGGCCAGCGCCGGGTGCGCAAGCTGCCTTCCGCCTGCTGCGATACGCCCACGCCCGCCACAGCCGGCGTCATGAGCTTTGACGAGCTCGAGGTGTTCAGCGGCCGGCTGGATCGCTACAACTGGAAGCTGGTGGGCAAGAAGGAAATGATCGTTCCCTACAACAGCAACCGCTCTTTGACGCCGACCAAGGATGACGAGCGATTAGGCGCTCCTCATTTGAATCCGGATCACGTGCGCTGGGAGCTGCACCGAGTGTGGGTGGTGGATGCCGAACTGGCGCCGGGCAAACGGCATCTGGCGCCCAAGGCCCGCTATTACATCGACGAAGATTCCTGGATGGCCTTGTTGGGCGATCGCTGGGATGCCAACGGCAAGCTGTGGAAGACCATGTGGCAACTGCCGGTGGTCATGCCTGATCTGCCGGCCGTGGCGGGCGTTACCTTCGGCTTTTATGATCTGGTGTCCGGTGCGTGGTATGCCAATTTGGTGTTCAACGAAAAGGCCGAACAATACAAGATCGTGCCGCCCTATAGCGACACCGTCTTTACGCCCGCCGCCATGGCTGGCGAAGGGATCCGATAGGGCAAGAGTTGCAGGCGGCCGAGGCATGGAATCAGTTCCTGGGTGTCCATGCCGCGGCGCTTTGCCATGGTATTCAGGGAGGTTGTTCGTATTTATCTGAACAGCAGCCCTGTCTGGCCGCATTGCGGCAAAAGAATGATAGCTATACGGAGATCACGGCGAGCCAGCTCGTCCGCAACACCTATGATGGTTCAAAGAGTCCTCGCCTTTGCCGGAATCGCCCTGGCCGTGCTGCAGGCCCAGCCAGCCGTTTTGGCCGCGCCGCTGGCGCCCATGCTGGAGCGTCCCGCGCTGCATGTTGCCCATCCCGAACGCAGCGTATTGCTGGATGTGGCCAGGGCCTGCCAGCTCCTTGTCGCTGTCGGCGAGCGTGGGATCGCGATTTTTTCGGACGATAACGGGCAAACCTGGACACAGGCGAAAGTGCC
>JBEBXF010000119.1:0-8680 GCA_040391725.1 Eoetvoesiella caeni
GGTAATGGCGCCCGGCGTTCCGCCCGCGCCTCCGGGATGCCCTCTGGCCCAGGTGCCGTCTCCGCCGTTGCCGCCTTGTCCGCCCTGGCTAAGGGCGAAAACGCCGATCGAGCGATTGCCCCGCGTCGTGATTGTCCCCCCGTTGACAATGCTTACCTGGCCCGCGTTGCCGCCGTCCCCGGCCCGCGTGTCGGAATAATTGTTCGTCGACGCGTTCCCGCCAAGGGAACGGGCGATCACGCCGTATACGCCGTCTCCCTGGCTAACGACCGAGGAACTCTCCGAGGACGTAAAGGTGACAGTCGAGGCATCGCCGCCCGCCCCCGCATTGCTGTGACCGCCGAAGTCCCCGACATGCTGGGCGGTGCCCCCGTTTCCTCCCGCCGATAGCATACCCACTCCGGCGCTGACGGGGTCCGGTCCCGGCCCGCGCGCCGTCACTGACGTCACACCCCGCAGGTTCACGGTGGCCTCGCCGGCGTTCCCGCCGCGGCCGGCGTCCCGCTCGCCGCCGAAACCATTGGGCAAGGCGCTATCGCTGCCCGTGCCGCCCAATGATTGAGCCGCAACCCCAAAGCCAATGCCGCTTACCGTCGTATCGGTCAGTGTCGCGCGCGCCAGATGGCCGTCGCCCCCGATGCCATAGCCGCCGTTCGGCCCGTTGGCGTTTGCATACAGGCCGCCGTTGCCGCCGCTCGAATAAAGATCGATTCCACGACTGGCAGAAGTGATAACGCTTTTCGACAAGCCATAATCGATATTCCGTCCGCCCGCGCCGTTGCCACCCCAGTGAGAGTAGTCCGCGTCCTTGCCATTCCCGCCGTTACCGCCGCTCACATCGATCAGAATGCCGGCCTGGCCGGATCCTGTCGCGGTGCAGATCAGATTGCTGTCGCTCTGGATGAAATCCCGCGGCCCCCATTGGCCATCATGGCCGTTGTCCGGGTGGATACCGCCCGAACAGCAACTGCCATCCGCGCCGCGATAGCTGTAAACCAGCGGCTGGCCAGACTGGGCATATGCCGCTTGCCCGAGAATATAGAATGTTGAGATCCCGGCCAGAACGAGAAGCGCAAGCCAAGAGCGCGGGAAACCGCTGCAACCCAGTTCCAACCGTTTTTGCGTGAGTGTCATGGTGGCACATAGACGAGGGACTTGAAAACCGATTAAAGAAAATCGCCGCCCGCTGAGCAAGTTCAAGATGACGAATCAACAGCCCTGTCCGATGAGTGACCGTTTATCATCTCAACGCACTGTGTTCATAAAGCGCTTGTACCAAGCCGGAAATCTCGCTACACAATGCTGCGTAAAGCTCATGGAATGAAAACGCAAGCCGTATAAAGCCCTGGGCCCTCGTTCCGCCACCGCAATGCCGTCAAAGTTGTTTTACATTTTGTCATACTCACACGGGAAAACCCTAGCCGGCCCGGCATGTACCGCTCAAACCGCTGTTACCTACACTACTCCCATTAGCTGCTCGTCCTGCAAATCCATTGGCGCCACGCGCGCATGATGGAACAGGGTATGCCTATCGGGCCTGGTTTGCGCGCTTGCCGCGCTGCCGGCGGCCGTTGAGTTGATTGCCGTGGATGTATGTTGCTGTCATGACTGTTGAAGAAAAAATAGGTTTTTGCACACTGTGCCGCTCCCGCTGCGGGTCGATCAACACGGTCGAGGACGACCGCTTGATCAGCGTCCGGCCCGCCACCGGCCACCCCACGGGCAAGGCCATGTGCACCAAAGGCAAGGCAGCTCCCGAACTGGTGCATAATCCGCGCCGTATTCTGCACCCCATGCGCCGCAGCAACCCCAAGACCCAGGCCGACCCCGGCTGGCAACGCATTTCCTGGGACGAGGCGCTGAGCGAAGTGGCCCGGCGGCTGGACGACGCGCGCCGCGAGCACGGCGCCGAATCTGTGGCTTTCGGCGTCACGACGCCCAGCGGCACGCCCCTGTGCGACAGCATCGAATGGATCCAGCGCTTCATCCGCCTGTTCGGCAGCCCCAACAGTTGCTACGCCATCGAAGTGTGCAATTGGCACAAAGACTTCGCCCACATGTTCACGTTCGGCTGCGCCATACCCACCGCCGACTATGCGCACAGCGACCTCATCATGCTATGGGGGCATAACCCGGCCAACGTCTGGCTCTCCCAGGCGGCGGCGATCAGCCAGGGGCGCTCGCACGGCGCAAAGATGATCGTGATAGACCCCCGCTGCACCGCGCTGGCGGGACAAGCCGACCACTGGCTGCGGGTGCGGCCGGGAACCGATGCCGCCCTGGCCCTGGGCCTGGCGCACCTCATCCTGAAGGAGCAGGGCTACGACAAGGATTTCGTGCGCGGCTGGACGAATGCGCCCCTGCTGGTCCGGGACGACACCGGCCTTTTTTTGCGTGAAAATGACATCGACGCCGGCGCCGCCGGCAATCGCCCCCTTGCCTGGGATATCGAACGCCATTGCGCCGTTCCGTACGACGCCAAGGTGGATCAGACCCAGGCTGGCGCCGGCTTTGCCATGATGGGCCACTACGTCGTCAATGGCGTTGCCTGCCAGCCCGCGTTCCAGCATTTCTCGCAAGCCTGCGAACCCTATACGCCGGAGCTTACCGCGGCCATTACCTGGGTGCCTGAAGCCGACATCCGCGCCGCTGCGCGCACCATCATGGAATCCTCGCGCATCGCCTACCATGCCTGGACGGGAGTGGGCCAGCACACCAACGCTACGCAAACCGAGCGCGCCATCGCCACCCTGTACGCCCTGACCGGAAGCTTCGACAAAGAAGGCGGCAACGTGCTCTGGAACCGTCAGCCGGTGAACAGCGTGAACGCGCTGGGCCTTCTGCCCGAAGCGCAGCGCGCCAAAGCCCTGGGTCTGGACCGCAGGCCGCTGGGACCGCCGGCCCAGGGCTGGATCACGCCGCACGATCTCTATACCGCCATCATCGATGGCAATCCCTATCCCGTCAAAGCCTTCATGGGCTTCGGCAGCAATCCGCTGATGGCCCACGGCGACGTCGAACGGGCCAGGCAGGCTTTCGAGCAATTGGAATTCCACGTCCATTGCGATCTGTTCGAAACGCCGACCACCCAATATGCGGACATTCTGCTGCCCATCAATACGCCCTGGGAACGCGAAGGCCTGCGGGTGGGATTCGAAATCAGCGGGGACGCCGAGGAACTGGTGCAGTTGCGCCAGCGCATGGTCTCGCCGCGCGGCGAATCCCGCTCGGACAACGACGTGGTCTTCGAGCTGGCGACCCGGCTGGGAATGGGAAAGGATTTTTTCAACGGCGATCTCGAAGCAGGCTGGAACCACATTCTGGCGCCGCTGGACATCGATATTGCAACGCTGCGCCGCCACCCCGAGGGCGTGCGCCGCCCTTTGCCGCAGTCCTTCCAGAAATACGCCGAGCAGACCGGTCATGGCGTACGCGGCTTCGCCACCGAAACCGGCCGCGTGGAGCTGTACTCGGAAAAGCTGCTGCGCCACGGCTATCCCGCTGTGCCAAGGTTTGATGAACCGGCCGACCATCCCAGCAGCCATTCCGACTTCCCTTATGTGCTGAGCTCGGCCAAAAGCGGGTATTACTGCCATAGCCAGCACCGCGGCCTGGTCTCGTTGCGCAAACGCGCACCCTACCCGCAAATCGAAATACATTCGCAACTGGCCGGCAAGCACACTATTCAGGACGGCGACTGGTGCATCGCCACCACGCGAACGGGTCAGGCCCGGTTCAAGGCCAAGATCAACGACTCGCTGGATCCCCGGGTGCTGGTGGCCGAATACGGCTGGTGGCAGGCCTGCGACGACCTGGGCCAGCCCAGTTACGAAATCTCGGGCCGCGGCGGCAGCAATTTCAATGCCTTGGTCGGTTCGGATCATGCCGACCCCGTCAGCGGCGCCGCGCCGCACCGCTCCCAGATGTGCTCGATTGCGCTGGATCCCGCCATCGACCCGCACCGCCGGCGCTGGACGGGCTACCGGCCGTTTCGAGTCGCAGCCCTGCAGCGCGAGCCCGGCGACGTCACGCGCGTAACCCTGGAAGCGCTCGACACCGGCTTGCTGCCCGACTATCAAGCGGGCCAGTACATGTCGATCCGCTTCTCCAGCGTGCCGGGCCACGGTGAAGTCACGCGCACATATTCGCTGACGGGCGCAGCCGAACAAGCAAACCGAAACACCTACCAGATTGCCGTAAAGCGGGTGCGCGACGGCATTCTGTCCAACCATATCGCGGACAACCTGCGTTGCGGCGACATCGTTCGGATGCAGGCTCCGGGCGGTACTTTCGTCATACCGACCCGCATCGCGCTGCCGGTCGTGCTGGTTGCGGGAGGCATAGGCATCACGCCTTTCATCAGCTACCTGGAATCGCTGCCGTCGGTGGTCAACCCGCCGGAAGTCGTGCTGCATTACGCCAACCTCAACAGCAGTACGCACGCATTCAAGAAGCGCCTGGAAGAACTCGCCGCCCAACTGCCCTGCCTGACCCTGATCAACTACTACGAATCGCCGCTCGCCGAGGATCGCGTGGGCGCCGACTACCAAAGCCTGGGACGGATCTCGTCATGCTCCATACAGGAACACTACGTCGAGCGCCGGGCGCGCTTCTATATGTGCGGGCCGGGCCCGATGATGTCGGCCGTCACCGACGCCCTGATCGCTCGCGGCGTGCCCAAATTCGACATTTTCAAGGAAGAGTTTCGTGCGCCCGCCGCGCCCATGCCCGGCGGCGCCCAGAAATTCAACGTGCATTTCGCGCGCTCGCAATGCAAGGCAACCTGGAGCCCCACCGACGGCAGCCTGCTCGCTTTCGGCGAAGCGCTGGGCATCTCCATGCCCAGCGGCTGCCGCGTCGGGCAATGCGAAAGCTGTGTGCTGGACATCCTGTCGGGGCAAGTGCGCCACCTGTCGCCCATGGCCGACGCCACCGAGGACAAATGCTTCACCTGCCGTGCCATCCCCGGCTCTGATCTGGTTCTCGACGTATAGATCGGAAAAGCCAAACACAGCAACCTGAGGCATTCAGACGCTGCGTAGAACCATAGCCCCTCATGCCTTACCCGAAAGCCGGGCGATTGCATGCGACTGACTCGAATATTCCCTGAACTCCTGACATATCTTGACAATTGCCGCTGCGGGACATGTGATACAAAGAATTATTTTTTATAACATTCGTTATTTTTTATTACATGGCGAGTAGCCTGCATCAGGCTTTGGCCAGCGGCCAGGGGAAGAAAAAATGCAATTGAAAAGGCATCCCGGGAGTTTGTCCAATCATCGCGCCGTTGCCACGCAATTGTCGCCGAGCATTGTCATCGTCCGGCTTCTGACGTTCGGAGTCATGCTTTCCGCGGGGCAATCGGCGCTTGCCGGGAGCTGCACCAGCAGCGCCACATCCGTTTGCTCGGGGCCCGCGTCCAGCAGCGATACCACACAGAGCATCAGTAACGGCGGCCCGATTTCCGTAACCACACAACCAGGCTTCGGACTGTCGGTAACGGGGGCGACGGACGGCATAAGCATATCCGGTCAGGACGGAGTGTCGTTCATCGACAACAACCATTCCACCATCAGCGCGGACGGCATGTTCGGCATCTATGCCAGCAATGACATCAGTGGTGATCTCAGTATTACTTCGACGGGCTCCGTGAGTTCGGCCACAGGCCTTGGGGACGGCATTCGCGGCGACAACTATGGCGCAAACATGCTGATCAGCGCTCATGACACGCAGGGTGAAAATAACGGCATTGCTGCAAATTCCTACGGAACCGGCTCGGTTCGCGTTGTCTCGACCGGCTCGGCCACAGGCGGCACAACGGCCGGCATCTACGCCTACATGATTTCCGGCACCGATTTGGCCATCGACGCCGCCAATACCCAGGGCGGCGCACAGGGCATCTTCGCCCACGGAGGTAGCGGTACTCTGACCATTACATCGACGGGTCTTGCCACATCGACAAATGGAGACGGCATACTTGCCGATGGCTTCGGCACGGATGTCACGGTCAATGCCGTGGATACCCATGGCGCTGGCGGAGCCGGTATTGTCGCGTCTAATTCCGGCACCGGCACCATTCAAATCAACTCCACCGGTACGGCAAGCGGCGAATCGGCAGGCATTCTTGCCTACAACTATTCGGGCGTCGGCACGACGATCAATGCCGTGGATACAAACGGCGAATTTGGCATAGGGGTTGCCAGCAACAGCGGGCCCATTACAGTCACGTCGACAGGTACGGCAACTGGCACGAGTTCGTCAGGTATTTCGGTTGCCAGCTTCGGAGCAGGCGATGTCTCGATCTCTGCGAAAGACACTCATGGCGGCCTCTACGGAATCTACTATCTGGGCACCAACGTCGGGAATGTCCACATCAGCAGCAACGGCACCGCGGCAGGCGGGGCCCTGGACGGCATCTATGCCGAAACCGGCAGTCTTGGATCCGCCCTGAACATCACGGCCAATGATGTCCAGGGCGGGCGCAATGGCCTGTATATCGTGAACGGCAGCGCCGCAGGCACGGCCGGCAACACGGCAACCCTTGACGTAGCGGGCCATGTTCTCGGTGGTTCGGGCTACGGCATCGCAACCGAGTCCAATGCGGGGGTTCTGACCAACATCAACGTCGGGGCAGGCGCCGTCGTCGAGTCGGCATCCGGGAATGCCATTTCCAATAATGACGGCGACAGCCACGTTCAAATCAATCCAGGCGCTGTCGTCAACGGTGCAATCAGCCTGGGATTGGGCAACGATACTCTCGACCTTCCGGCTGGCTTGTCGGGCATCACGGTTCTCGACGGCGGTGGCGGCGGGGTCGACACCCTCAATGTGTCCAACGCTGCAGATGCGACCCACGCTGGAAGCGATATCCGGAACTGGAGCGCAATCAATATCGGCAATAGCAGCCTCACCCTGACCGGAGGCAGTCTGGGCGTCGGAAGCCCGGGCGATTTGACGACTGGCGTGTTCCTGCGCAATGGCTCGACCCTCGGCGTCCGGCAGGACGACTTCGTGCTGAACGGCAACCTGTCGCTCGACTCCGGCACGACCTTCCTGGCGTCGGCCAGCGGTACAGGAACCAACACGATCAGCGGCACCGTCACGAATGCCGGCTACATCTCGTTGGCCGGCCAAGGCGCCGGAGACTTACTGACCATTGGATCCGATTACGTGGGGAAAGGCGGCGTCATCGCCATTGACACCGCGCTTGGCAATGACGCATCCGCAACTGATAAGGTCGCCATAAACGCAAATACCGCCGGCGCTTCGGTCGTGAAGGTGACCAATGCCGGAGGAAAAGGCGCGGCCACCGCCGAAGGGATAGAGGTCGTCTCCGTAGGCGGTGCGTCAAACGGCGTCTTTTCCTTGTCGGGCGATTACCAATTCAACGGCAAGCCGGCGGTCGTAGGGGGAGCCTATGCCTACCAGCTTTACAAGGGAAACAAGTCGGGCACCGAGACGAATAATTGGTATCTGCGATCCGAACTGCAGGACCCGTCCGCCGGTATGACGAATTCAACGACATCACAACCGCTATACCAGCCCGGTGTTCCCTCCTACGAGGCCTATCCGCAAGCGCTGCTTGCCCTGAATGGCGTATCCACGCTGCAGCAGCGCGTCGGCAACCGCTTCTGGTCCCGCGCGGACGGAAACGAAACTACCGGCAGCAGTGCCAGCGCGGCCAAATCGTCCCAAGGCGCACCAGGCAATGCAGACATCTACACGGACGGCAATGGCGTGTGGGGACGCATGGAAACAGGAAATAGCCGCAACGTCCCCCACGCCTCGACATCGGGCACCGATTTCAGCCAGAATTTCCTGAAGGTGCAGGTCGGCGCAGACGCCCTTCTGGCCAAACGCGAGAGCGGCGCCTTGATCGCCGGAGGGTACTTCCAGTACGTGCATGGCAACACTGCAACCCGGTCCATTTACGGCGACGGCGATATTTCTACCGATGGCTATGGCCTGGGCGGCACCCTGACGTGGTATGGCAACAATGGCTACTACGTCGACGGCCAAGCCCAAATCATCCGGTTCAATTCCGACCTGAATTCCCGCCTGGCCAGCCGCAGCCTGGCCAAAGGCAACCAGGCGACCGGCTACACACTATCGGTGGAAAGCGGCAAGCGCATTCCGATCAGCCCGCAATGGTCGCTCACTCCTCAAGCGCAATTGAGCTATTCGGGCATCGACTTCGACAGTTTCAACGATCCCTTCAATGCAAAGGTAAGTTCGAATAAAGGTGCAAGCCTGCAGGGCCGCCTGAGCATTACGCTGGATCACGAAGCTCGGGGCGGCAAGGACTCGACCAGCCGCACGCATATATACGGGATAGCCAACCTGTATTACGAATTCCTCGACGGTACCCAAGTCAATGTTTCGGGGAAAAATTTCGGCTCGAAGACGGATCGCCTGTGGGGAGGCCTGGGCGCAGGCGTCTCGTACAACTGGGGCAAGGACAAGTATTCGCTCTATGCCGAAGGTCTCGTCAACACCAGCCTCGAGAAGGTCGGCAGCAGCCGTTCGCTGCAAGGCAATATCGGATTCCGCATGAGATGGTGACGTTCCGAGGCGCCGCCGGAAAAAGAAAAAAGCCAATGATCTCATTGGCTTTTTTCTAGGCATTCTTTGGTGGCGCATCCCTGATTCGAACAGGGGACCTGCGGATTATGATTCC
>JBEBXF010000120.1:0-8643 GCA_040391725.1 Eoetvoesiella caeni
TCCCCGCCCGGGCTGGCATGAATGGCGGACAGCGCTTTGCCGATGCGCGCATCCAGCAGTCCGCGCAGCCAGCCGGTTGGCGGGTTGGGCGTCGAAAGAATGTAGGCCCGGATAAGGCTCTGGAACAAAAGCTCGGCGAGGCGGGTGGCGATGGCGACGTAGCCGTGTTTGGCGTCGGCCTCCTCGGCGGTCAGGAACTGCGTGGCCGTTGTCACCCATTGTTCTGTGCCGCTGCTCTTGCCGGGGAGAACAATGAGATCGGGCAGCGACGACAGCAAGGCATTTCGGTGTTCATCGCGAAAGGAAAAGGCCAGTGAGACGATGCGGCTTTCTTTGCCCGACCCTCCCAGGCGCAGGAGCAGCGGGGCGGCAAGGCTGTTGCCGCGCGAATAAAAAGGCAATGCGCGATCGTGCCAGAGTTCGCTGGCGGTAATGAGGGGGACGTTGGGTGCGGAAGCGATGACGCAGCGTCCGCCATGCGGCAGGAGCACGGTATCGCCCGGTTCCAGGAGCACTGGCGGCCTATCGTCGGGAAGCACCCAGCAATGCCCTTCGGCGACACAGTAGCAAAAAGCGGGCTCGAAGCCGTTGATGTCCAGTCCCCACGGCTCGGTCAGCCTGAAGTGGCCGATCGCCGAGGACTCGACCTTCAGCGACAGCAGGACATCACTCAATAAATCCATGGAAAGCTCTTCTTGGTTGACGCTGGGCAGCGATTTGTGCGCATCAATTCCGGACGAAATAGATGTTTTTCAGGACAAAACATGCTTTTTGATCCGGAATCCGCTAAGTATATTTGTCAGTGGTCAGGGAAATCAAGAGTCCGGAATATAAAGCGCATGCAGAGCGCGTCGATCGGGCCATATCGAGTCGAGGAGACAAGCCATGAATTTTCTGCGGAATGCCTGGTACTGCGCCGGCTGGGCTGCGGATCTGGGCGCAGAGCCCATTACCAGAACCTATTTGAACGAGCCTGTGCTGTTGTATCGCATGCGGGACGGCAGGGCGGTCGCCATCGGCGAGCGCTGCCCGCATCGTTTTGCTCCCTTGCATAAGGGCAAGCTGCGGGACGATTGCATAGAATGCCCCTACCACGGCCTGCGGTTCGATGCCTCGGGGGCCTGTGTGCACAACCCCCATGGCGATGGCGCGATTCCCAAGGCGGCAAGGGTCAAGGCCTATCCCCTGGTAGAGCAGTACGGCGCGCTATGGATATGGATGGGTGATCCCTCTTTGGCCGACGAGTCGGCGCTGATCGATGCGCATGAAATCGATCAGAGGGCTGGGATGTCGTGAGGGGGCAATTGAACGTGCAGGGCAACTACGAGCTGCTGGCCGATAACCTGCTGGATTTGAGCCACGTTCCGTTCCTGCATCCATTCTTGTCTTTCGACGGCCCGCCGCCGCCAGGGTTTTCGTTTCATAGCGAACTCAAGCAGGATGGCAACACGGTATATGCCATCAATCTTCTCACCAATACGCCTGTCAGTCCCCTTTACAAGCTGCTTTGGGACAATCCGCCGGAAGTCGGCGAAATGCGGGCTCATATGCGCTGGGATGCGCCATGCACGCTCATGCTGGATACGGGCATGAATGCCGTCGGAGGCTCCCGCGAAGATGGGCCATCGCTGCCCACGGCGCATTTCCTGACCCCCGAAACCGAAACATCCACGCATTACTTCTGGGCCCAGGCCCGTGACTGTAAGGTCGGCGATGAATCCATGAGCGCGCTGCTGGCGAAAGGCGTGAACGATGCTTTCCAGAACGAAGACGAACCCATGATCGAGGACTGCCAGCGGCTGATGGGAACCCCCGACCTGATGTCGCTAAAGCCGGTGCTGTTGCAGACCGATGCGCCCGCGATACGCGCGCGGCGCGTGCTTGCCTCCCTGCGTGAGCGCGAGCAAAAGCCGGCCGCGCGGGCTGAAGTTTCTGCATGAGGCTGATTGCCGGTTGTCGATTGCCGGTTGTCGGCAAGATCATTCGAACATCTGAAGAATAGAGTTTATGGAAAAATTGGAGTTGTCTTTTCCGGCTTTCGGACTGGGCCGGTTTTCTTTGGCCGGCTGCAGGCCTTTTATGGCCGTGGTATCGGGAGATTCCATTGTTGCATTGAGTGCCCTGGAGGCATTGGGCAGGCGCGTAGGGGTGGCTTTGCCGGAGGCGGGCGCCATGCATTCGCCGTTCGAGCAATGGCCAATGTCGTTTGATGCCTTGTGCAGGATCGTGACCGAGTTCGAGGGCAGCGAGCTGTTCCAGAAGCTGAAAACATCACTTGGCGGCCTAAAGACTCATGCTCCATTTCAACCGCGCCAGGCGTTCTGCACGATTGCCAATTATCGTTCCGGCGCTGTGCAGGCCAGGCTGGACGCGGCTCGCGATGGTGATTCCGCGTCAAAACTTGAGTTGCGCGCGGCGGCCCTTGCGGCGTGTGAACAGCGCTTGCGTTGCGGCCAGCCCTATGTATCGAACAAACTGCCTTCGTCGGTGATCGGGCCTTTCGATGCCATCGCCTTGCCGGCCCATGTCCAGCAACCCGACTGGGAGGTGGAATTGGGTGTCGTCATCGGCAAAGAGGCCCGCAATGTGAGGAGTCAAGATGCCATGAATCATGTGGCCGGCTATACCGTGGTGAACGATATAACGGTGCGCGAACTGGTGTCTCGCCATGAGCCGCAAGGCATGGGAACGGACTGGCTGATGGCCAAGAACGCGCCCGGTTTCCTGCCCATCGGCCCTTGGTTCGTTCCCGCGGCGTTCGTTCCAGACCCCTATGCATTGCGCATGACGTTGCATTTGAACGGCGAATTGATGCAGGATGAAAAAGCCGGCGATATGATCTTCGATATCGCGGCGCAAATAGAATATGTGTCCCGGCACGTTCGGCTATTGCCGGGAGATTTGCTGTGCACCGGCGCGCCCGCGGGATTCGGCTTGCATTACGGCCGCTTTCTCGAGCCGGGAGACGTGGTGCAGGCTGGCATTGGCGGCTTTGGCAGCCAGCGCAACGTGTGCCGCCGCGAGGGTGCGGCACAGGCCGAAATTGACTGAGGAATCTATGGCATTGCATGCAGAACAAGCTGGAACGGTGGTATTGACGGACTATGCCTGGCCGGATCTGGAAATCGAGCGCCGCATCATCGAGGGTGCCGGCTTTCATTTGGTAGCGGGCGCTTCCGAGCCGGCCCCCGAAGCGCAAATCGACGAGCTGATCATGCAGCATGACCCCGTCGCCATCATGACATGCTGGGCAAGAGTTTCCGCCCGGGCGATCACGGCCTCTCCCAATTTGAAGATCGTGGCCAGGCTGGGGGTGGGCCTGGACAATATCGCCGTCGAGACGGCGACCCGCCAGGGCGCATGGGTGACGAATGTGCCGGACTATTGTGTGGAAGAGGTGTCCGACCACGCCGTGGGCATGGTGTTGGCGTGGACGCGGGGTTTGATCCGGTTCGACCGGGATGTCAGGCAGGGGCGCTGGGATCCGGCGGCGGCACGCTTGCGCCGTCTGTCCACACTGACTTGCGGCATTATCGGCTACGGCCGGATCGGGCATCGCACGGCGGCGAAGCTAAAGGCGATTGGTGCGCGCCTGTTGTCCCACGCGCGCCCGGGCAAGCAACCCGACGGCGACATCGAGTGTGTCGAACTGGACGAACTGATGCGCCGCTGCGATGTCGTCATTGTGCATGTCCCGCTCAATGGCGAAACCCGGCATTTGATCGATGCACGGCGTCTTGGCTTGATGAAGCAGGGCTCCATGCTTGTCAACGTCAGCAGGGGCGGGGTGGTGGACACCGGAGCGCTCGTCGAGGCGCTGGAATCCGGCCGCCTGGCGGGCGCAGGCCTGGATGTGCTCGAGGATGAGCCGAACGTGCCCGATGCGCTGAAGGCGCAGCCCGGCGCCATCCTGACGCCGCACGTTGCCTTCTCTTCCGATGCATCGCTGCTAGAGTTGCGTGAGCGCGCGTGCGAAGACGTGGTGCGCGCCTTGCGTGGCGAACCTGTGCATTATCCCTGCAATGAACCAATCGCCCGCCAGGACCGATAGCTTCTCTTCGAAATCCAATTTACCTGATTCAACATGAAATCTTCCAGATCCATCCGTACCGTGCATGCCCGACAGATACTTGATTCCCGCGGCCGACCGACCGTCGAGGTCGACATCGTCCTGGAGGACGGGTCGTTCGGCCGTGCGGCTGTGCCCAGCGGCGCCTCCACCGGCGCGGCCGAGGCGCATGAGTTGCGCGATGGCGTGGCGCAGCGGTACGAGGGCCGAGGCGTGCTGAAGGCCGTAGGCAACGTCAATGCGGAAATCGCGAATGCAATCAAGGCCTGGGACGCCGCGGATCAAAGCGGCCTGGATGCGCGCTTGCGCGAACTGGACGGCACCGATCAGCTTGCGCGGCTCGGCGCCAATGCGGTGCTCGGGGTTTCGCTGGCCGCATGCCGCGCGGCGGCGGCCAGCGCGCGGCAGCCGTTGCATGAACGGCTCGCCGAACTGGCCGGTGTGAAATCGCCGACGATGCCCATGCCCATGGTCAATATTCTAAGCGGGGGCTTGCACGCGGGTCGCGGCATGGACATACAGGATTTCCTGGCGATTCCCGCCAGCGCCGGCTCCATGGACGAGGCCATTCACGTCGTATCCCGCATTCGAAGCGCTGCGACCGAGGTCATGCAAAAGCGCGGCCTTACCACGCTGCTGGCGGACGAAGGGGGGCTCAGTCCGGGATTCCGGACGGGCCGGGAGGCCCTGGAACTCATGGTGGAAGCCACCGAGCATGCCGGCCTGATCCCGGGGGCGGACATGGTCATTGCCATCGATGCCGCCGCCAGCTCCTTGGCGCAGTCCGGTGGCTTCTATCATCTGGCTCGCGAAGAAAGGCAATGCAGCAGCGACGAGATGATCGCCATGCTGCAGTCCTGGGCGGCCGACTTCCCCATCGTTTCCATCGAAGACGGCTTGGGCGAAGAAGATTGGTCCGGATGGAGGCGGCTGACCGAGGCCTTGGGTGGAAAAGTGCGGCTGATCGGCGACGATTTGTTCACGACGAATGTATCCCGGCTGGAAAAAGGTATTTCGCAGGGCGTGGCCAATGGCGTGCTGGTCAAGGTCAATCAGAACGGCACCTTGTCCGGAACGCTGGAAGTCATTGCACGAGCCCGGGAAGCCGGCTACACGCCGGTCGTATCCGCCCGTTCGGGCGAAACGGAGGACAGCTTCATCGCGGATCTTGCCGTGGGCACGGCGGCGGGCCAGATCAAGATCGGTTCGCTGAGGTGTTCCGACAGGCTGTCCAAATACAACCAGCTTTTGCGCATCGAAGAATACGGCGCGTACCGATTCGCCGGCATGGATTCGATTCGAGGAGAAAACGTGCGCAAAGGGGGCGGTAATGCCGGCTACCGTGCATCCTGATTCCATCGAGCCCGTCCTGCGGGATTTCCTGGTTCGTTGCGGGTTGGCGAAATCCGGCGAGGAAATCCGCTGGACGCCGCTGACTGGGGGGATATCTTCCGACATTTGGCGGGTGGATCTGCCAGGGCGTTCGTTGTGCGTCAAGCGCGCGCTTTCCAAGTTGAAGGTCGCCGCGGACTGGCAGGCGCCGGTATCGCGTAACGCCTATGAATGGGCCTGGCTGAATTTCGCCAGCCGGTGCCGGCCCCAGGCGGTTCCACGGCCCCTGGCGCACGATGAGCAGGCGGGCTTGTTTGCCATGGAGTTCCTCGATCCTGCCGATCATCCCGTCTGGAAAACCCAGTTGATGCAGGCCGAGGTGCGGGTGGACGTTGCCGCTTCGGTGGGCGAGCTGCTGGCGCAGCTGCATGCGGCAAGCGCCTTGGATCCCGAATTGGAAGCCGCTTTCAATACCACGAATAATTTCCATGCCATGCGCATGGATCCCTATTTGCTTGAAACGGGGCGCAAGCATCCCGGCCTTGCCGGCCAGCTCGAGCGCTTGGTGAAAAAGACGCTGGGCTTGCGCATTGCGCTCGTCCACGGCGATATCAGCCCGAAGAATATTCTGGTGGGCCCCAAGGGGCCGGTCATCGTCGATGCCGAGTGCGCCTGGTTCGGCGATCCAGCATTCGATGTCGCGTTCTGCCTGAACCATTTTCTGCTGAAGTGCGTGGTATGGCCGCGGCGCAGCGCCGACTACCTGGCGGCCTTCGAAGCATTCCAGCGCTCGTACATGGAGCTGGTGGCCTGGGAGCCACGTGAGGAAATCGAAGGCCGGGCCGCCGCCTTGCTGCCGGCATTGATGCTGGCCCGCGTGGACGGCAAGTCGCCCGTGGAGTATCTGACCGACGAAGCGCAAAAAAACATTGTGCGCGGCGTGGCCGTGCCCATGGTGTCGGTGCCGCCTCGGACGCTGGCCGAAGTCGCCTCGCGCTGGCGCGAGGTCTTTGATGCCTGAGCCCTTTGTTTCGTGTTGCAAATCCGCGCGGCCGTGTCTGCCTTCGCGGATTGTGCCGTGCCTGCCGGGCTCATGATTCCGGGCTTGAGTGTATGGGCGAGCCAGACACCGCGCTCGAGCTGGCGTTCCGGCTGTGTTGATTTGCGTATTTAAGGGGCGAGAGCCCGAAGCGGCGTTTGAACACATGGCGGAACGCGGCTTCCGAGCTATAGCCGACACGTTCGGCGATGGCGCTGATGGATTCCTTGCGGGCGACGACATGCTCGGCGGCCACATGCATGCGCCATGCCAATAGATAGCTGGCCGGCGTCTGCCCGACCAGTTCCGAGAAGCGCCGCGCGAAGGTCGGGCGCGACATCCCCACTTCGACAGCCAAGGCAGTGGTTGTCCAGTCCTGTTCCGGGCGGGCATGGATCGCTGCCAGAGCCCGTCCGATTTGTGCATCGGACAGCCCCCGCACCCAGTTGGGTGACAGAGTGGGGGTGGATAATACGTGCGCGCGCAGGAAGCTGCTGAAGATCAACTCGGCCAGATGGGTGGCTGTGGCCAGATAGCCGGCTTTGGCATTGTTTTTTTCCGCGGCAAGAAATTCCAAGGTGGCGGGCAGCCAGGGAAAATGCCCGCTGCCGCTTTCCCGCAGCAGGATGGTGCTGGGCAGGATGGACAGCAGCGGGCTATGCACAGGGTCGCGCAGGAAGTAGGCAATGGCAAGCAGGCGCGGCGCGCTATGGTTGCCGTCGAAGCCGAAATGAATCGGCGCCTGACGCCTGGTTTCCGGGCCGAAATCGGGCAGACCCTGGGTCTCCCAGTATTCCAGCAGCGGCGTCAGCGGGGCATCCGGGGTCGACGCCAGGGCGTGCGCATGCCCATGCAGGATCAAGACCGAATCGCCATGGTTCAACCGTATTGGATCGTCGCGGGGGGAGAGCAGCCAGCACGGCGGGCCGACCACGCTGTATGCGAAGACCATCGATGCGGGAACGTCGGGCATGGCGAAACCCCATCCGTCGTTCGCGTGAAAGATACCAATGGAATTGGCCTCGATGGTCGCGGAAAGCAGCACCTCCCCGAGCAAGTCCATGCGATTTCCTTATTCGTATTTTTGAGCTGAATCAGTCGAAAATTGATTCATTACATCATAGATTGATCCATGCGTTTTCCATAGACTTGCATGCATCGCCGACTGATTGCGCGCGGCGGGCAAACAAGAATGGAGACGAAAATGGCTTACTTGAGAAATGTCTGGTATATCGCGGCCTGGGGCAAGGATATCGAAGAGGGCGGCATGCTGGGGCGCACGATCCTGGGCGAGCCCATTGTGTTCTATCGCAAGAAGAACGGCGAAGTTGCCGCCATCGGCGACCGATGTCCGCACCGCTTCGCGCCCCTGCATATGGGCAAGTTGGTGGACGACTGTGTGCAGTGCCCCTATCACGGCCTGCGCTTCGACGAGCAGGGAAAGTGCGTGCACAACCCGCACGGCGACGGTGCGATTCCCAGGGCGGCGCAGGTAACGTCCTACCCCGTTTGCGAGCGCCACCTGGCGGTCTGGATATGGATGGGCGATGCGGCGCTGGCCGATCCTGGCCTGATTCCCGATTACTCTTTCTTGAGCAAGGCCAAGCCCACGGCGCGGAATATCGGTTATTTGCCCACTCGCGCCAATTACGAATTATTGAGCGACAACATCATGGATCTCAGCCACGTCGATTTCCTGCATCCGGCCACGCTGGGTGGGGGCGCATTGAGCCGAACCAAGGCGAAAGTCAGCGAGATGGGCGATGGCCGCATCCGCATTTTGTGGGAGTCCATGAACGAAATCGCGCCGCCGGCCTTCGCCGCTCATTTGCCCGACCCCGCTGCGCCGGCGGATTTATGGACCGACGTAATCTGGTCCGCGCCCGCGCTGATGCATTTGTCGACGGGGGTAGCACCCGCCGGGGAACCTTCCGCCCAGGGTATCGGCAGTTCCAACCTGCACATGATGACCCCCGAAACCGAGACCACCACCCATTATTTCTTTGCCAACACGCGCGACTTTCTGACCGACGACGGCGATTTCAACGCCATGCTCGACGGCATCTTGACCAGCGTGTTTTCCACCGAGGACAAGCCGATGGTGGAGGGCCAGCAACGTTTGATCGGAACCGAGGAATTCTGGTCCCTGAAGCCCGTGCTTTTGTCGGGCGACGCCGGCGCGGTGCGGGTGCGCAGGGCGCTG
>JBEBXF010000121.1:0-8600 GCA_040391725.1 Eoetvoesiella caeni
AGCTTGTGCTCCGGGCCGAAGCTCTTGCCATGGTCGTTCGACCAGGCATAGTAGACCGCCGTGCCAAGGTAATCCTTTCCTTGCGAACGAGCCGCCTCGAAATCGCGCCGATCGATCCAGGCGATCAGGATGCTCCCCTTGGCATCCACCTGCATCGCATCCAGGCGGTGCGTGATTTCGGCGCCATCGCGATGCACCCTGACGGGCTTGGAAAAATGCTTGCCGCCGTCCACGGAGCGGCTGAAAAACACATAGCCTGTATAGGGCTTGGGCAGCGACTCGGTCCAGCTGATGTAGATTTCCCCGCCTTTGCCAAGCGCGATTTTGGGTTTGTCCTCTCCCATGGTGAAAATCGGCGCCGCCTTGGCATTGACCATGACCGGCGCGCTTAGCGTGCGGCCCAGATCATTCGAGTGGCGCAGCACCAGCTGACCGCCCTTCGCGCTGACCACCCACAGTTGGCCATCGGGCCCGAAGGCGGCGCTGGTGGCCACCCCCGACTCCATGCTGTGGCCACCCATGTTCATGCCCTCGTAGGCAAAGACACCCCATGGCATCGCAAGAAGGGCCAATATCCATAGTAAACGTGACAGTATGTTCATTTCATTACCTTTATCGCGAGAATACCATCGACAGCCCCTTCCCGCTCCGGCATGGACAGGAACCGGGGACTGATCCACCACCTCCCGGCCATCGACTCGAACCAGCGCCAGAAGTGCGAGAGGCCCTCGGGCTGATGGTCAACTCCGCGATAACCCGCTAGAATAAAGGCGGGAGATGGCATTCCTCCCAGACCAACCGCCCGATTCCGGGTTGATGATGCCTACGCTAACCTCGGCAGCCGAGGCCCGTAGGCATTTTTGCGAGCTTTCGCTGTCGCCAACTTGACGAAGTCGAGGCACGCAATGGCGAATCCTAAATCCCTTCCAGTCCGGCAATTCCTTCCGAACGGGCCATCCAGGCCGGCGGCGGGCTGCCCGCCCGGCACCATGCCGGCGTTCAGCGTTTTGTTCACCGATCCTCAGCGCAGCATACGCGCTGCGACGAACATACCACCGCAGCCCGGCTATTTCGTCGACCTGAATCTCGATCAGGCCATTGACGCCATCATCGCGGCCCGCCAGGAATACAACCTTGCGGGCATTTTTCGAGATCCGCTGCGCGTCGAGGACGACGTCGAGTACCGCCACGAGGTGTTTCGCGATCTTGAAGAACAATCTTTGCTGCGCGCGCTGCAGGCCTTCGCGGTGGACATGCGCAGGATGCGCGAGCACCTCGCGCAGGCTGAAAAACTTCATTATCCCTACCAGGAAAAACGCTGGCACATCGAAGCGGTCATGATCTATTGCACGGCCGTGGGCGCCTTGGATCGGGCACTGGCGGCCAGCGCCGCGAAATCCCGGGCCATTGGGCGCGAGCTGCGCAAATACTTATCCGCCTATGCGGACTCCCAGGAATTCAAGGCGCTCTTCGACGACGTGCGCGAACTGCTGTCCGAGCTGGACGCCATTGCCTACAGCATCCATATTTCGGGCGATACCTTGAGCGTACGCGCCTACGACAACGAACCCGACTACAGCGCGGTGATCGAGGCGGCCTTCCAGAAATTCCGGCAAGGCGCCGTTCACGATCATCTCGTTCAGTTTCACGAGTACCCGGACATGAATGCCATAGAGGCGAAAGTGCTGGAATTCGTCGCGCTGCTGAACCCGGATGCTTTCCGCCGGCTCGACGAGCTTTGGGCGCGAAGCAAGGATTACCTGGATCCGACCATTGCCGAGTTCGATCGGGAGATCCAGTTCTATCTGGCGTATCTGGAACATATGACGCTGTTCAGCGAGGCCGGCCGCCCTTTCTGCTATCCACGCGTCAGCGAATCGGACAAGCATGTTTACGCCAAAGACTGCTTCGACATCGCCCTTGGCAAGAAGCTGCTTTCCATGAACAAGAAGATCGTATGCAATGACGTCGAACTCAAGGATGGCGAGCGCATGATCGTCGTCAGCGGGCCGAATCAAGGAGGCAAAACCACCTTCGCGCGCATGTTCGGGCAGGTGTTCTATCTGGCCGCCATGGGCTGCCCGGTGCCGGGAACCGAAGCCAGGCTGCTCTTGTGCGACGGCATATTCACGCACTTCGAGCGGCAGGAGAACATCGACAATCTTCGTGGCAAGCTCAAGGACGACCTCGTCAGAATCCACCAGATATTGAGCTCGGCCAGCCCGCGCGGCATCCTGGTCATGAACGAGATCTTCACCTCGACATCGCTGACCGACGGGCTATACCTGAGTCAAAAGGTCATGGAGAAAGCGATCGAGCTGGACGTCATTGGGGTATGGGTGACGTTCATCGACGAACTGGCATCGTATGGCGACAGCGTGGTGAGCATGGTCAGCAGCGTCGACCCCTCGCAAACGGTGCGCACGTTCAAGATCGTCCGGGCTCGCGCAACGGGCCGCTCATACGCCATGGCCCTGGCGCAAAAATATGGCTTGCTCTCCGAGCGCATAAAAGAACGGGTGCAATCATGAAAGTCCATTTGATGTACGAAAATCGCGATTTCGACCTGGACGCCCCGCTGCCCTTGAACGGCCGCGAACTGATCGACGATCTGGAACTCGACACACTTGTTCAGGCCATGGCGGGCGACGATGAATTCCTGCAGAAAGTTGCGCGCACCGCCCTGCTCACTTCGGTAAAGACCGACATCGCAACGGTTGCGCATCGCCAGGCCGCGCTGCGGGATTCGTTGGAAAACAGGGAGGTCGTCGGGCAGCTCTACCAGTTGTCCATCGACGCGCTCGAGCTGAAGCAAAAAGGCTACTGGGGCATTGGCCTGCATTATCCGCTTGCCAACCTGCATAGCTCGATGGAGGTCATCAATGTCTTGATACCGAAATTCGAAGAGCTGCGGGATACGGCCAACCGCGTCGCGCCACGGTTCGCTTCGCCAGGCTGGAAGCGGCTTTTCGCAACGTTGAGCGAAGAACTGGGCGAAGACTACATCGAGCAGGTGCGGGGCCATCTGAAAACCTTGAAATTTCGCCATGGCATTCCAGTCAGCGCACACCTGGGCCAGGGAAACCGCGGCAACGAGTATGTGCTTCGCACTCCGTCAAGCGATGGACACAATTGGCTGACCCGCTTGTTTTTCAAGAAGTCGCCGTCTTATAGCTATACCCTTCCCCCTCGGGACGAAAACGGCGCCCGCGCCCTGTCGGAGCTCGCGGATCGGGGAATCAATCTGGTCGCCAACGCGCTGGCCCAGTCGGCTGAACACGTTGCCAGCTTCTTTACGCTGTTGCGCGCCGAACTGGCGTTCCACGTATGCGGCATAAACCTGTGCGAAAGCCTGTCCAGGCTCGACGAGCCAATCACCTTTCCCAACGCGCTGCAGTCCGATCGACGCCAGTCGAGCTTCGAGGATCTGTACGACGTTTGCCTGGCATTGAAAATGGGCAAGAAAGTGGCGGCCAACACCCTCGACCTTGAAGACAGCCGCCTGGTGATCGTCACAGGCGCCAATCAGGGAGGCAAGTCTTCCTTTTTGCGCAGCATCGGCGTTGCGCAGCTCATGATGCAAAGCGGCATGTTCGTCTGCGCGAAAACGTTTTCGGCCAATTTATGCGAGGGGTTGTACACGCACTACAAGCGCGAAGAAGACACGGCGATGGAAAGCGGCAAATTCGACGAGGAGCTCAAGCGCATGAGTTCCATCGTCGACCTGGTTTCTGCCGATGCCCTGCTCCTATTCAACGAGTCCTTTGCCTCGACCAACGAGCGGGAGGGCTCCGAGGTCGCCCGGACGATTACCGACGCCCTGCTGGAATGCGGCGTAAAGGTGTTTTTCGTGACGCATCAATATGCATTCGCGCACGGCCTGTACACCCAGCCGGTCGATCGGGCCGCTTACCTTCTTGCCGAGCGCCTTGAAAATGGAACCCGCACTTTCCATGTCAAACCCGGAGAGCCTCAGCAAACGAGCTACGGAGCCGATTTGTATAAGGAAATTTTCGAACCTGCAGGCCCGCCCGTCTGAAGCCAGCAGACGCAGGAACAAGCCATCGGCGTACAGCCCGCCTCGCGTCTGTCATCCTCCAAGCAAGCTGGCCGCGATATTGATCGACAGCCCGACAATGGCCACATTGAACAGGAAGCAAAGCACGGACTGCGCCAGAACCGCCTTGCGCGTGCCGTTGCCCATGACGGCCACATCCGAAGTCTGGACGGCCACGACTATGGTGAAGGAAAAATAAAGGAAATCCCAATAGTCGGGCTTCTGCTCGTCGTCGGGGAAGCGCAAGGGCCGCCTTTCAGGCTGCGAGCGATAAAACAGCCGAGCATACTGATGCGTGAACAGGACGCCAAGCAGGCACCACGAGCCGAATACGGTGACAGCGGTAAAAACGTAATGCGAGAAGCGCTGGCCGGCGGACAGGCCATGGGCGGCCGGCAGCTCGAGAATGACGGCGCCAAGGCTTACCATGCAAGCGACCGACATGACCGCCAATACCGCCGCCCAACTCTTGTCCTCTTGCGCGGCAAGCTTGCGGACTCTGGGGGCGTCGGCCCGCATCATCATCCAGCCAGTCAATGCCAGATAGAGCCACACCATGACATTCCAGCCGGCCAGAACCTGATGGGCAATGGTCTCCTGCGAAGAAAAGAAAGCCAGGGCGACAATTACGCCAGCCGCGACAGCGACAAGCAAGCGCTGATGATTGTAAAAAAAATGGCGCGTTGCAAGCATTTTATTTTCCTCGTTGCCTGAAGCCGCATCGCCGCGGCATAAGTCCAGGCCGTGGTGACGCAAATGCATGATTGCCCGGGCCGGGCTGCAGACTATGCCTTTTCAGTTTTTCGTCCGGCGGCAAAGCCGGCTACGCACCGACGACAGGCGTGTACCCTGCCGCGCGGATGGCGGCGGCAATGACATCGGCGCTGGACGCCGCCCCTTCGACGCGAACCCGATGGCTTTCCAGGTCGATATCCACCGTCGCGTCCGGAGCCGCCTCCTTGACCGCCTTGGTGACAGCGCTTACGCAATGACCGCAGGTCATGTCCTTCACTTCGAATTCAAGCATTGCTTTCTCCGCAAATAAAAAGTTGTGGCTTCAATGTAGGCCTTCCTACAATGGTAACGTCAACATGTATTTTCTGGCATATGCATCGGGAGAGCGAAAATGAATATCGGACAGGCGGCCGCCGCTTCGGGTGTGACATCCAAGATGATCCGTTATTACGAAAGTATAGGCCTGGTCGGCAAAGCCAGCCGGACCCATGCCGGGTACCGCCAATATGCGGATCGCGACGTGCAGACTCTCCGGTTCATCAAGCGATCGCGCGACCTGGGCTTTTCCCTCGAGCGGATCAAGACGCTCATCGGGCTGTGGGAAAACGACACCCGCAAAAGCGCCGATGTAAAAAAGCTGGCGAAACAATATATTGCGGAACTGGACGAAGACATTTCGAAACTGCAGTCGATCCGCGACCAACTGGAGCATCTGGCCGCCTGCTGCCAGGGTGACAACCGTCCCGACTGCCCCATTCTCGACGGCCTGTCCAAGCCTTAAGCCCGAGCGGTTTTCGCGCCGCCAAGGGGGAAAGGTGGGACAAACCGCCTGAGCCGCAAGGCATTACCCAGTACAAAAATGCTGGAAAGCGCCATTGCACCGGCTGCGAGCATGGGTGAAAGCAGCGGCCCGTTCCATGGATAGAGCACCCCAGCCGCTATGGGGATGAGCGCCGCGTTGTAGGCAAACGCCCAGAACAGGTTCTGCCGGATATTGGCCAGCGTGGCCCTGGACAGGGCAATGGCGTTCGGCACGCCCCGCAGGTCGCCCGACATCAGCACCACGTCGGCCGCCTCGATGGCGATATCCGTGCCCGTGCCGATGGCCAGGCCGACATCGGCCTGGGCCAGGGCCGGCGCGTCGTTGATGCCGTCGCCCACGTAGGCAAGCAGGCCATGTTCCTGCTTCAGGCGGTTTACCGCGGCGATTTTCCCGTCGGGCAACACTTCGGCAACCACCTCGTCGATGCCAAGCTGGCTGGCTATGGCTTGTCCGGTGCGCCGGTTGTCGCCGGTAACCATGGCCACCTTCAGGCCAAGCTCATGCAGCGTCCGTATGGCCTGGGGGGTGGTTTCCTTGATGGGATCGGCAACAGCGATTATGGCGGCGAGCTGCCCGTTCATCGCCGCATACAAGGGCGTCTTGCCTTCGCTGGCCAAACGGCGCGCGGCCTCGGCGAAAACGGAAACGTCCAGCCCCAGTTTCTGCATATAACGATCGGCGCCGACCTGCAGGCGGTCCGAGCCCACCAGCGCGCCGACGCCGAAGCCCGTGACCGACTCGAATTGTTCGACGCGGCCCGGAACCAGGCCTTCGGCATGGGCCGCTTCGACCAGGGCCCGCGCGATGGGATGCTCCGACCTGGCTTCGACCGCCGCGATTCCCGACAAGACCGAGGCTCGATCAAAACCCTCGGCCAGGATCAAGTCCGTCAGCTCGGGCCGGCCCTTCGTCAGCGTGCCGGTCTTGTCCACCGCGACGACCTTGGCGTCCCGGAGCAATTGCAGGGCTTCGCCCTTGCGGAACAGCACGCCCATCTGCGCCGCCCTGCCCGTCCCGACCATGATGGCGGTGGGCGTGGCCAGGCCCATTGCGCATGGGCAGGCAATGATCAGCACCGCCACGGCATTGACCAGCGCCAGGGTCAGCGCCGGATCCGGCCCCACCGCCAGCCAGACCAGGAAAGTCAACAGCGCCGCCGCCATGACGGCGGGCACAAACCACATGGTGATCCGGTCGACCGCCGCCTGTATGGGCAGCTTGGCGCTTTGCGCCTGTTCGACCATGCGGATGATTTGAGCCAGCACCGTATCGGCGCCCACCTTGGTGGCGCGCAGGGTAAGCGCGCCGTTCTGGTTGACGGTGCCCCCCACCAGTTGATCGCCGGCCGCCTTTTCCACCGGCACCGGCTCGCCGCTGATCATGGATTCATCGACGAATCCGGCGCCCTCCACCACCACGCCATCCACCGGCACACGTTCGCCGGGCCGCAGCTCGACAATATCGCCGCTTTGCACCTGATCGACGGCGATTTCCATGGGCTTTCCGTCGCGGATCACCCGCGCGGATTTGGCCTGCAGCCCGACCAGGCGCTTGATGGCCTCGGAAGTGCGCCCCTTGGCCCTGGCCTCCAGAAGCCGGCCAAGCAGGATGAGCGTGACGATGACTGCCGCCGCTTCGTAGTAAACATGCACGGTTTGCGGCGGAAGCACGGCCGGCGCGAAGGTGGCGACCGCCGAATAGGCGTAGGCGGCAGCCGCGCCCAAAGCCACCAGCGAATTCATGTCGGGCGCAAGCCGGAGCAAAGCGGGAATGCCTTTTTTGAAAAACCGCCACCCTGGCCCGAACAGCACAATACTGGTCAAGACGAACTGGATGCGCCAATTGACTTGCATGCCAATAGCGGCATCCACCCAGCGATGAAAGGCCGGCGCCATATGTCCGCCCATTTCCAGCACGAATACCGGCAGCGTGAATGCCAGCGCCACCCACAGCGCGCGCCCAAGCGCCGCTTGCTCGGCCGCACGCCTGGCCGGCGCGGCATCGTCGGCGCCGGCGTCCTTGGCGATGATCCTGGCCTCGTAGCCGGCCTTCGCCACGGCCTGAACGAGATCGGCCTCGACGGCGCCCGCCGACACGAACACCTGCGCGCGCTCCGTGGCAAGATTGACCGCGGCCCGGCTTACGCCGGGGACGTTCAACAACGCCTTCTCGACGCGTCCGACGCAGGACGCGCAGCTCATGCCTTCGACGGCAAGGTCAACCGCCGCAACGGAAGCTCCGGCTCGGCCGGTGGCACTTTGGCCTGTGGTCATCGATCTCTCCTTGAAAACGTGGCTGCCGCGAATCGGCGACTCCATGACAAAACTTTAGAGCTTCCAATCATGGTAATGTCAAGCGGGCTCCTGCCCTGTGGCCGGAACGCTTCACTTTTTCCAGTTTCTGGCTCAGAATTTGGAAGCGACACTCTTGCAGGTTCATCCACCGCGCTGCCTCGGATCTTTGCCCGGCGCAAAACCCCAAGGCCCGGCCAGCCCCCTTCCCGCACCAAGGAGTCCGACTGTGGAACGAAAGAAAGCCAGTGATTTTCCCCCCGGAGTCATGAAATTATTCGATTTCTACGTACACGGCCAGATAGACCGCCGCGAATTCCTGGAGCGCGCGGCCAAGTTCGCCATCGGCGGCGTCACCGCGGCGGCCATGCTTGAAAGCCTGCAGCCGGATTTCGCGCTGGCCCAACAAGTTCCCACCAACGACCCTCGCGTCCAGTCGGAATACCTGGACTACCCTTCCCCCCACGGATCCGGCACCATGCGCGGCTATATGGCCCGCCCCGCCGGCGAAGCCCAGAAGCTTCCCTGCGTGCTCGTCATCCATGAAAACCGCGGGCTCAACCCTTATATTGAAGACGTGGCGCGGCGCCTGGCCCTGGAAAGCTTCGTGGCCTTCGCGCCCGACGCCCTGTCGCCCCTAGGCGGATACCCCGGCGACGAAGACAAGGCCAGGAAGCTGTTCGCCGAACTCGAT
>JBEBXF010000122.1:0-8583 GCA_040391725.1 Eoetvoesiella caeni
ATCCGCCTGCTCTATACTCTTCAAACCCTATACTCTTTCAGATTCACGCAACGAGGCTCACCAAATGGAATGCATTATCGACTGGGGCGGACCCGACGGCATGTTGTTCACGGCCCGCACGGGCAGCGGACACGTCACCGCCATGGACGGCGCCCCGGACGGCGGCGGCAACAATCTTGCCCCGCGCCCGATGGAAATGATGCTTGCCGGGGCCGGCGGCTGCGCCGCCTACGACGTGGTGCTTATCCTCAAGCGCGGCCGGCACAAAATAAGCGGCTGCCAGGTCAAGCTGACCAGCGAGCGCGCCACCGAGGATCCAAAGGTGTTCACGAAGATCCATTTCGCGTTCGCCGTCACGGGTTCCGCCCTGCCGCAAGCCGCGGTGGAGCGCGCCGTGCAGCTTTCGCACGACAAATACTGCTCGGCCACCGCCATGCTGAGCAAAACCGCCGAGATCACACATTCCGTCGTTATTGTGGACACCTCGGCCCCCGCGAATTAATCGCCAACACCCACACTACCCTTATCGACTATCGTTATCTCATGCACCAATACGAAGACTTCATGCGCCATGTCTTTGAACACGGCCAAGCCAAGACAGACCGCACCGGCACCGGCACCCGTTCGGTATTCGGCTACCAAATGCGCTTCAACCTGGCCGAAGGCTTTCCGTTGGTAACCACCAAAAAGCTGCACACCAAAAGCATCTTCATCGAGCTGCTCTGGTTCCTGCGCGGCGACTCCAATGTAAGGTGGCTGCAGGAGCGCGGCGTCAGCATCTGGAACGAATGGGCCGACGAACAGGGCAATCTGGGGCCGGTGTACGGCGTGCAATGGCGTTCGTGGCCCACGCCGTCGGGCGGCCATATCGACCAGATCACGCAGGTGGTCGAGCAAATCCGCAACAACCCCGATTCGCGCCGCCTGATCGTCTCGGCCTGGAACGTCAGCGACATCCCCAATATGGCGCTGCCTCCATGCCATGCCTTCTTTCAGTTCTATGTGGCCGACGGCAAACTGTCGTGCCAGCTGTACCAGCGCAGCGCCGACATCTTCCTGGGCGTGCCGTTCAACATAGCCAGCTACGCCCTGCTCACGCACATGGTGGCGCAGCAGTGCGATCTCGAAGCGGGCGACTTCATCTGGACGGGCGGCGACTGCCATCTGTACAGCAACCACTTCGACCAGGTGCAGCTGCAGCTTTCGCGCGAACCGCGGCCCTATCCCAGGCTGAACATCCGGCGCAAGCCGGCCAGCCTGTTCGACTACGACTACGAAGACTTCGAGATCCTCGACTACAACCCCCACCCGCACATCAAGGCTCCCGTGGCGGTTTAGGACGGGTTCCACCTCCAGCCGTCAACGCCCCCTCCTTGAAAAGCGCCAACAGCTTCCAAGCAAGACCAGCCATGAGCAAACCCCGCATCAAGTTCGTTGTCGCCTACTCCGACAACCGCGCCATAGGCCGCGACAACGAGCTGCCCTGGCGCCTTCCGGGCGACCTGGCCCACTTCAAGCGCAGCACCATGGGCCAGCCCATCATCATGGGACGCAAGACCTGGGAGTCGCTGGGCCGCCCGCTGCCCGGCCGCCCCAACCTCGTCGTCAGCCGCGACGCGGGCTATGCGGCGGCGGGCGCCCAGGTGTTCACCTCGGTCGAACAAGCCCTGCAAAGCTGCGCCGCACAAGCATCGGCGTGCATCATCGGCGGCGCGCAAATCTTCGAGCAGGCCCTGCCCTTGGCCGACGAAATCATCGCCACCGAGGTTCACGCTCAGGTCGACGGCGACGTGTTTTTCCCGCCGCTGCCGGAATCCGAATGGGAAGAAACCGAACGCCTCACCCAGCCCGAGGAAAACGGCTACCGCTACGACTTCGTTGTGTACACGCGCCGCAAAGAGCCATAATGATCATGAGTTCTGTAGCGCGGAGGCCATCATGAAAGACAAAGCCAGCAATATTCCCGACCTTTCCAATTTGTGGATGCCGTTTACGGCCAACCGCAAGTTCAAGCAGCATCCGCGCCTGCTGGCCAGCGCCAAAGGCATGTACTACACCGACATCGACGGCAAGCAAATCCTCGACAGCACGTCGGGGCTGTGGTGCGTCAACGCGGGCCATGGCCGCCAGGAAATCATCGACGCCATCAGCCGCCAGACCAGCACGCTGGACTACGCGCCGGGCTTTCAAATGGGCCACGCCGGCGCGTTCCAGGCCGCGGCCGCCGTCGCCGCCATCATGCCCAAAGGCCTGGATCGCATCTTCTTCACGAACTCGGGTTCGGAATCCGTGGACACCGCGCTGAAAATCGCGCTGGCCTACCATAGGTCGCGCGGCGAAGGCCAGCGCACGCGCTTCATCGGCCGCGAACGCGGCTACCACGGCGTGGGGTTCGGCGGCATATCGGTGGGCGGCATCACCCCCAACCGCAAGGCCTTTTCGGGCGCCCTGCTGCCGTCGGTCGACCACCTCTCCCATACCCACAATCTGGAACACAATGCGTTCAGCCGCGGCCAGCCGGCCTGGGGCGAACACCTTGCGGATCAACTCGAGGAACTGATCGACCTGCACAACGCCTCGACCATCGCCGCCGTCATCGTCGAACCCATGGCCGGATCGGCGGGTGTGCTGCTGCCGCCCAAGGGCTATCTGGAAAAGTTGCGGGCCATCACGGAAAAGCACAGCATCCTGCTGATCTTCGACGAAGTCATCACAGCTTTCGGGCGCCTGGGCGCGGCAACCGCCAGCGAGTTCTTCGGCGTCACGCCCGACCTCATCACCCTGGCCAAGGGCATCAGCAATGCCAGCGTGCCTTGCGGCGCCGTCGCCATACGGCGCGAAATCCACGACAGCATCATCGACTCGGCCGCCGACGGCATCGAGCTGTTCCACGGCTACACCTACTCGGGCCACCCGCTGGCCATGGCCGCCGTACTGGCCACGCTGGGCATCTACGAGCGCGACAAGCTGTTCGCCCGCGCTCATGGCCTGGCCCCCAGATTCGAGGCCGCCGCGCATAAGCTGCAAGGCACCCGCCATATCGTCGACATCCGCAACCTGGGTATGGTCGCCGGCATCGAGCTGGCCTCGCGGCCCGGCGCTCCCGGAGCCCGCACCGCCGAGGCCTTCCAGGCCTGCTTCGACCAGGGCGTGCTGCTGCGCTACACCGGCGACACCATCGCCGTTTCGCCGCCGCTCATCATCGAAGAAGAACAGATCGACCAGCTCTTCGGCACGATAAAGCAGGTGCTGGAAAAGCTGGATTGATTCCAGCAGCCAGGCTTACACGTTCAGCGCGTCGGCCGCATAGGCTTCCATGGGCGGGCAGGAACACACCAGGTTCCGGTCGCCATAGGCGTTGTCGACGCGGGCCACGGGCGGCCAGTACTTGTTGGCCCGCAGGCCGGCCAGCGGATACGCAGCCTCTTCACGCTCGTAGTCGTGATGCCATGGCGAAACCAGGAGCATCTGCGCGGTGTGCGGAGCGTTCTTCAGCAGATTGTCCTGAGCATCGCGCGCACCGCTTTCTATTTGGGCGATCTCGGCGCGAATGGCGATCATGGCATCGATGAAACGATCGAGCTCGGCCAGGCCTTCGGATTCGGTCGGCTCGACCATCAGCGTTCCCGCCACCGGAAAGCTCATGGTCGGGGCATGGAAGCCGTAATCCATCAAGCGCTTGGCGATGTCCTCGGCCGTGATGCCGCTGCTGTCCTTGATGGGGCGGGTGTCCAGGATGCATTCATGCGCCACGCGGCCACTGGCCGTTGCGTACAGGATGGGGTAATGCTTGCCAAGACGGGATGCAATATAGTTGGCATTGAGTATGGCCACCTCGGAAGCCTGGCGCAGGCCTTGCGCGCCCATCAGCGCAATGTACACATACGAAATGGGCAGGATGCCGGCCGATCCATAAGGCGCGGCCGACACCGGCCCGCAGCCGCCCTGCGGCAGCTCGCCCCGGTCGTTCAGCACGCCGGGCAGGAACGGCGCCAGATGCTCGCGCACCGCAACCGGCCCCACGCCCGGGCCGCCGCCGCCATGCGGAATGCAAAACGTCTTGTGCAGATTCAGGTGCGAGACGTCCGACCCGAACAGCCCCGGCTGCGCCAGCCCCACCATGGCGTTCATGTTGGCGCCATCCAGGTAGACCTGCCCGCCCGCCGCATGCACCATGGCGCAGATCTCGGTAATGGCCGCCTCGAATACGCCATGGGTGGAAGGGTAGGTGATCATCAGGGCCGCCAGGCGGTCGCCCACCTGGGCGATCTTGGCTTCGAGGTCGGCCACGTCGACGTTGCCGTGATCGTCCGACGCCACCACCACGACCTCCATGCCCGCCATCTGGGCCGAGGCCGGGTTCGTACCGTGCGCCGACGCCGGTATCAGGCAGACATTGCGCTGCGCCTGTCCAGACGCCTGGTGATAGGCGCGGATGGCGAGCAAGCCGGCAAATTCGCCCTGCGCGCCCGAATTGGGCTGCAGGCTTACGGCCGAATAGCCGGTGATTTCGCACAAGGCGCTGGACAAGCGCTGGATCAGGTCTTGATAGCCCAGGCTTTGATCGGCCGGCGCATAAGGATGCAGATTGGCGAACTCGGGCCAGGTGATGGGTATCATCTCGGCCGTGGCGTTCAGCTTCATGGTGCACGAGCCCAGCGGGATCATGGTGCGATCCAGGGCCAGGTCTTTGTCGGCCAGGCTGCGCAGATAGCGCAGCATATCGGTTTCGGACTGGATCCGCGAAAACACGGGATGGGCCAGAATGGCCGACTGCCTTCGCAGGCCGGCGGGAATGCCCATTGGCGCAAGGCCGGGATGATCGGCGCTGCGCGCCGTCCACGGCTTGCCCAGCGCTTGCGCAAAAACCTTCAGCAAGCCGTCCAGATCGTCGGTATCGACGGTTTCGTCCAGGGAAACCGCCAGCCGGCCGCTGCCCGCCTGACGCAGATTGATGGACGCCGCCTGGGCCGCTTTTACCACGGCGGCGGTGTGCGCGCCGCTGTCGATCAAGAGCGTATCGAAGAAGCTGTCGTTGACGACCCCAAGGCCCAGGGCCGACAAGGACTCGCGCAAGTAAGCGGTGTAATGCGCCACCCGGCGGGCGATGCGCAGAATGCCGGCCGGCCCGTGCCAAACCGCATACATGCCCGCCATGACCGCCAACAGCACTTGCGCGGTGCAGATATTGGACGTGGCCTTTTCGCGGCGGATGTGCTGCTCGCGCGTCTGCAGCGCCAGCCGCAAGGCGGGCGCCCCCTGGGCGTCCTTGGAAACGCCGGCGAGGCGGCCGGGCATATTGCGCTTGAACGCATCCTTGCAGGCCATGAAGCCCGCATGCGGCCCGCCAAACCCCATGGGCACGCCGAAGCGCTGCGCCGAACCGATGGCGATATCGGCACCCCACTCGCCCGGCGCGGCCAGCAAGGCCAGAGCCAGCAGATCGGTTGCCACGGCAACCACGGCGCCCTGTGCATGGGCGCGTTCTACAAGTTCGCGGTAGTCGGCAATGCCGCCCAGGCTGTGCGGATACTGCAGCAAGACGCCGAAGCAATCCGGCAGCCCCTGGGCTTCGTCGCCCACCTCGACCTGGATATCCAGGCCGGCCGCGCGCGTATGCAGCAAGGCCAGCGTTTGCGGATGACAATGCACGGAAGCAAAGAAAACCTTGCTTTTGGAACTGGACGCGCGCCGCGCAAGCCCCATGGCCTCGGCCGCGGCCGTCGCCTCGTCCAGCAGCGAAGCATTGGCGATATCCAGTCCCGTCAGGTCGGCGACCATGGTCTGGAAATTGAGCAGGGCTTCGAGCCGGCCCTGCGAGATCTCGGGCTGGTACGGCGTGTAGGCCGTGTACCAAGCGGGATTTTCAAGAATGTTGCGAAGAATGACGTTCGGCACGTGCGTGCCGTAATAGCCTTGGCCGATGTAGTTGCGGAATACTCGGTTGCGTCCCGCGATCCGCTTCAGCTCGGCCAGCACGTCGGCTTCGCTGCGCGGCCCCGGCAGATTCAGCGCCTCCGTCTTGAGAATGCTGGCCGGCACGACCTCGCGGACGAGGCCGTCCAGGCTTGCGGCGCCGATGGCCTCCAGCATTTTTGCCTGGTCGGCGGCATTGGGCCCGATGTGACGGGGCACGAAATCAAGGCTGGGGTCTAGTTCACGCATAGTTGAAAAAGCTCATACAAAGAGGAAGCGCGCACGGGCGCGCCGTTTGCCGCGGGCCAGGCCGGACCAGCCAAGGCTCAACCGGCGTCGACCAGCGACTGGTAGCCTTCACCATCCAGCAGGCCATCGACGTCGGCCGCGTTGGCGGGCTTGATCTTGAAGATCCAGGTGTCGAAGGCCGACTGGTTGATGAGATCGGGCTGACCGTCCAGGGCCTGGTTGAATTCGACGATTTCGCCGGCCACGGGCGCATAGATGTCGCTGGCGGCCTTCACCGATTCGACCACGCCCGCGACGTCGCCGGCGGCAAGCTGGGCTCCCACCTTGAAATCGCCGACAAAGACCAGATCGCCCAGTTGATCCTGGGCATTGTCGGTAATGCCGACCAGGAATGCATCGCCTTCGGGCTTGACCCATTCGTGAGAGGACGTGTACTTGCGATCGCTGGGGAGACTCATGATTAACCTCGTGAAATGGATTTGGTTTCAATAACTGGAAGATTCGCAACGCCTCAGGCAAGCACCTTGCCATGGCGCACAAACGGCATTGTCGCAATTTCGGCGGCCATCCACTTGTCGCGGATCCGCACCTGGACTTTGTCGCCGGGCGCCGCGCCCTGCGGAACCCGCGCCATCGCTATCGACACGCCCATGGTCGGCGACATGGTGCCGCTGGTGGTTTCCCCTTCGCCCTGTTCGGTGCGGACAGCCATATGGGCCCGCATGACGCCGCGCTCGAGCAGCTTCAGCCCGACCATGACGCGCTCGCTGCGCGCGCCCTCCAGCGCATCGCGGCCGACGAACCGCCGCTCGGCATCCTTGAGCGACACCGTCCAGCCCAGGCCGGACTCGGCGGGCAGCACGGACTCGTCCATGTCCTGGCCATACAGGTTCATGCCGGCTTCCAGGCGCAGGGTGTCGCGCGCGCCCAGGCCGCACGGGCGCACGCCCAGGCCGAGCAGGTCGTCCCACAAGCGCTGCACCTGCGACGCCGGCAGCAGGATTTCGAAGCCGTC
The DNA here is from genome assembly GCA_040391725.1 of Eoetvoesiella caeni. Lineage (GTDB taxonomy): Bacteria > Pseudomonadota > Gammaproteobacteria > Burkholderiales > Burkholderiaceae_B > Eoetvoesia > Eoetvoesia caeni_A. Next base: position 7,181 of record JBEBXF010000122.1, read on the forward strand.
CTCGCCGGTATAGCCGGTGCGGGCCACCATGGCCAGCTCATCGACCAAGGTGCCCGAAAACGGGCTCAGGGTTTGAGTGGCCGCCTGCCAGGACGGCCGCGCATCCCACACTTTCTGGCGCGCGTTCGGCCCCTGAACGGCCAGCATGGCCAGGTCGCGGCGCGGTTCGAGGCGGACGGCGAAGTTTTCACTGTCGGCCACCCGCTGCATCCAGGCCAGGTCGGCCTGGGCCGTGGCCGCGTTGACGACCGCGCGCCAGGATTCGTTGCTGAAAAAATAAACGATGAGATCGTCGACGACGCCGCCTTCGGGATTGAGCATGCACGAGTACAGGGCCTTGCCCGGCGCCGTCAGGCGGGCCACGTCATTGGCCAGAAGACGCCGCAAATAATCCTTGGAACCGGGCCCGGCGATATCGATGGCCAGCATGTGCGAGACATCGAACATGCCGGCGTCGCGCCGCACGGCGTGGTGTTCTTCGATTTGCGAACCGTACGAGACAGGCATTTCCCAACCGCCGAAATCGACCATTCTGGCGCCGGCGCGGACGTGGGCATCGAACAAAGGGGTGCGTGCAAGCGCAGCGGACATGGAGGCTCCTGGGTGGCGGACGAAGACGGAATGCAACGATATAAGCAGCTGAAACCGCCCTTCTGTCCTTTGTGCCTGAGAGTTGCCCCTTTGTAGGGGGATTCACCTTCGGCGTCCGCCGCCTTGCAATGTGCATGTAGGCGCGGATCTCTCCAGAACGCTGTCTTGCCACGAGGATGGGCAACGCAAGATGGTACGGTTTGCCTGAGCGATTCTGGGCGAATTGCGCCTTCGGCGGCCATGACTGGCTCTCTCCCACCTTGCGGGAACAGCAGCGTGAAAGCATACATCGAAAACCGGCAAATACAAAATGCGATTCGCCACCGGTCACACCGCTTTTTGCAGGCTCCGGCCGCAGGCCGCCCCCGAGGCCCAGGCCCACTGGAAGTTGTAGCCGCCCAGCCAGCCGGTAACGTCCAGCGCCTCGCCGATGAAATACAAGCCCGGCACGTTTTTGGCCTGCATGGTCTTCTGGTCGATGCCACGCGTGTCCACGCCGCCGCGCATGACCTCGGCCTTTTTATAGCCCACGGTGCCCGTAGGATGCAGGACCCAGGCATGGATCCTCTCGGCCAGCCGGCGCAGCGTCTTGTCGGGCATGTCGGCCATGCGCATGGCGCCAAGCTGCGCCGGGTCACTGCCTTCGCCGGCCAGCCACTGCTCGGCCAACCGCCGGGGCCACAACGCGGCCAGCGCCGAGATCAAGGTCTGGCGATTGCCGGATTTGCCGGCAATCCATTCCTCGGCAAGCTGGCGGCCCGGCGCCAGATCCAGGGTAATGGGCTCGCCCGGATTCCAATAGCTCGATATCT
>JBEBXF010000123.1:0-8580 GCA_040391725.1 Eoetvoesiella caeni
CAAACCGATACTTTTATGACATCAATAAAACTGGATTTCGGAGCTTCTTGATATCAAGGGCGGGCACCCGCCTGAATCGCCGGGCCGCGGCCACTTCGCCGCCCGAAGAAACTGGCGCGCAACCCATCCAGAACGTCATCGCAAAGCGCCTCGCGCCATCCGCAAAATGCCCTCGAACCTAGGGAAATCCATAGCTTAAATCGTATTAACAATTATAGTAATCTGATTTTAAATAAAAAAAATACTTTCATTTTTACAATAAAGTAGCATACCACTCATGAAAGAATCCGCATTCGATTCAGTTGCTTACCGCCTTCTCGCCGGACTTGGCGCTCGAGGTATTTCTACTATTCTGGCCAACGCCGGGACCGATTTTGCTCCCCTGATCGAGGCGCGGGCCCTGGGCCGGCTTCGCGGAACAACGATGCCGCGCTTCGTCAATGTTCCTCATGAACAAACGGCCGTATCCGTTGCGCATGGAGCGCACTTGGTCGACGGTTTGCCGCAGGTGGTCGGCGTCCACCATACGGTGGGCACGGCAAATACCATCTCGGCAGTCATGACAGCCTCCCGCGAGCGCATCCCATTGATACTGTTCGCCGGCCGCGCGCCGTCAACCGAACACGGAAGCATCGGTTCGCGCGATGTCGTCGTGCACTGGGGCACCGACACTTTCGACCAAGGGGGCATGCTGCGGGAATACACCAAATGGGACCACGAGCTGCGCGAAGGCCAATGCGTCGAGGACATTCTCGACCGCGCCATCGACATCGCAATGACCGCTCCGCGCGGCCCCGTCTATCTCACCTTGCCGCGCGAAGTTCTCGCTGCCCAGCCGGCCTCGGCCGCCCCGGCCGACAGACCCAGAACCGGGGCGACCGGCGCGCATCCGGCCAAAGCAGCCATAGATCAATTGGCTGACTGGCTGATGGCGGCGCAGCGCCCATTGATCATCACGTCGTCGGCAGGCCGCGACGCTGCCGTACCGAAAGCACTCGCGGCCGTGGCTGACGCCGCGGCGGTGCCGGTCATTGAACACTACCCAAGAGTGGTCAATCTGCCCGGCACGCACCCATTCCACGCCGGCTTCAGCCCTGCCAGCTTGATCACCGATGCAGACCTGGTCATCGTGCTCGACTGCGAAGTGCCTTGGCTGCCCCGCGAATCCAAGCCCCCAGCAAACGCAAAGATCGTACACATCGGAACAGACCCGCTATACAAGCGCATCCCGGTTCGCTCTTTTCCCGTCGATGCCGCTATTGTCAGCGAGACCGGCGCCGCGCTCGTCGCATTGCAAGAGGCGCTGAAGCAACGATGCACATCCGACACGCCAGCCATGACACAACGCCGCAAGCTGGCCCAGCAGCGCAAGCATCTCCAGCATTGCGCCGTGCAAAACAAGCGCCAAGACACGCCCGAACGCACGGCCATCGATCTTCCATGGCTCAGTGTCTGCCTACGCGACATTGCCGATAGCCACACCATTGTGCTCAATGAGTACGGTCTGGATCTGAGCTTGATGGAATTCGCGGATACCGGAACCTTCTTCAGTGCCGGTATCTCGGGCGCTCTCGGCTGGACGATGGGCGCGGCGCTCGGCGTGCAAATGGCTGCTCCGCACAAGACCGCCATCGCGGTGGTAGGCGATGGGTCTTATATTTTCGGCAACCCCGTTTCCTGCCATTACCTGGCCCAGGCGGAGCACTTGCCTATTCTCACCGTCGTTATCAACAACGGCGGCTATGCCGCGGTGCATCGCGCCGTCGAAGTCGTATATCCATCGGGCATCGCCCTCCAAGAACCAACGATGCCACTGGCCCGCTTCCATCCCCAGCCCGACTATGAAGGCGTGGCGGCCGCATGCGGCGCCCACGCGGAACGGGTCGAATCGCGCGGCCAACTGCCCGAACGGCTGCGCGCGGCATTGCACATCGTACGCACCCAACGCAGGCAAGTCCTGCTCAACGTAATCTGCCAACCCTGAGCCCACAAGGAGCCGCCATGTCCGCAATCGTACGCCAGCACAAAAACACCCGCATGAGCCAGATCGTCATCCACAATGGTGTTGCTTATCTGTCGGGACAGGTGTGTCCGGACTTTCTGCAAAGCAGCCCTCGCATCGAGGAGCAGACGAGCAGCGTGCTCGCCTGCATCGAAAAACTGCTGGCCGACGCGGGGACCAGCAAGTCGAAACTCTTGACGGCGCAGATATGGCTGGCCGACGTTGCCGAGTTCGACAGGATGAACGCCGTCTGGGAAGCCTGGATCGATCCCGCAAATCCACCCGCTCGCGCCACTTGCGGCGTCACATTGGGGCATCCCAACGTTCGTGTGGAAATCACCGTCAGCGCCGCGATTTGAACTGACCTGCCATCCCTATTTCTACCTACTGGAGAAAGCACATGCATGCCCTCAAATGGATTCTGCTGTTTGCAACGCTTATCGGCTTCGTTCCGGCCGCGCCGGCCCAGTCGCTCCCCACCATCAAGGTTGCCTTCAACGTGCCTGGCGACGAAGCCAAGCTGCTGATGCGCGCGCACCCCGAATACTTCCCCGCCATCGGCCGCGACTACCAAATAAGCTGGATGCAGTTGCAGGGAACAGCCACGGTGTCGCAGGCATTGATCGCGGGCACAGCGGATTGCGGCGTCAACGCGCCGCTGACTCTCGCCCAGGCCATCGCGGGCGCGGGACTCAAACCAATACTCATCGGCGCGATCATCGGCGAATCGCCGAAATCCTTCACCAGCTATTGGGCGGTCAAGGAAGACTCCCCGATACGGACGGTGAAGGATCTAAAAGGCAAAACGGTGGCGGTAAACACCATCGGTTCGCAACTGGATGCGTTTACGCGCATATGGCTGAAGCAGAACGGCCTTGACCCCAAGCACGATGTGAACATCGCCGAAGTCCCGTTTCCCCTGAGCGAAGCAGCGCTGCGCCAGGGAAGGGTGGACGCAATCGTCCTGGTACAACCTTTTGCCACAAGAGCGGAAAAAACCGGCGGATTGCGCAAACTGGGCGCATTGCGCGACGTGCAGCCCAATCTGTTGAATCTGGTCGAAGCATGCCGCCAGGATTTCGTGGATGCCCATCCAAAGGTCGCGGCTCAATATGCCCGGGACTTTGCCGCGGCGTCCAAGCGCTTCTCGGAGGACCACGCCGCCTCCATCGATCTCCTGTCGGGCATCCTGAAAATGCCCAAGCCCGCCCTGGAAAGTTTCATGTTCACATCCCACGACTACCAGCGCTATCCCGACGGAGCCCTCGATGTCCAGGTCGTGCAGAAAAGCTTCGACCTCTTCCACGACAATGGATTGCTGGCGAAAAAACTCGACGCGAATGCGTATATCCGCCCCGGAATCTCGCTGGTCACCCATCAGGACTCGAAATGACAAGCGCCCGCCCCCAAGCCTCCCAGGACGCGGTGCTTGAGCTCGACGGCATCGGCAAGCACTTCGACAGCCCAGCATCTACGTTCGTTGCCCTGGACGGCATCAACATGCAGGTTCAGCCAGGAGAATTCGTATCCATACTGGGCCCCAGCGGCTGTGGCAAGAGCACGCTGCTGTACATGATAGGAGGCTTCATCCCGCCAAGCTCGGGCGCCATCCGCGCGGCGGGAGCGCCGGTCGTCGGTCCCGGACGCGATCGCGGCATCGTCTTTCAGGACGCGGCCTTGTTTCCATGGTTGACCGTCGCCGCCAATATCGGCTATGGCCTGCGCGAAGGCGGCATGAATCGCCGCGACGTAACACGAACCGTCGCCACCATGCTGTCGCTCGTGCATCTGGATGGCTTTGCCGATTTCTATCCAGGCCAGCTATCCGGCGGTATGCGCCAACGTGTAGCGATCGCGCGCACATTAGCCTACGACCCAGCCATTCTGCTCATGGACGAGCCGTTCGGCGCGCTTGACGCCTATACGCGCACGGTGCTGCAGGACGAACTGCTCTCCATCCAGGATCACCAAAAAAAGACCGTCGTTTTTGTAACGCACAGTGTGGACGAAGCCGTCTATCTTTCGGATCGCGTGGTGGTGCTGAATCGTTCGCCCGGGCGGATCCACGACGAGGTCCAGATAAATCTGCCGCGCCCGCGAATCCGGCAAGAACTGCTCCGATGCGATGCCTATCAAGAACATGTCATATCGCTGGGCAAAACCATGATGCACATGCACTCCCATGAGTAGCTCGATCAAGCACCATCCGTGGGCGGCAAGGACGCTGTACTATCTGGCAACATTGGCCGCCCTGCTGCTCATCTGGCGATGCCTGGCCAATGCGGCTCAGGCGGACTACCTGCCAGGCCCGATCAAGGTGCTTCCCCGGCTCGTAGAGCTCATGGGTGAAGCCGCGCTATGGAGCGCGCTGGCATCGAGCTTGTTGCGCCTGGCCATCAGCTTCATCCTGGCGCTGGTCGGCGGCGTCGCGCTCGGCCTGGCCATTGGCCGGATTCCAGTGCTGCGCGCCATGGTCGACCCCATTCTTTCATTGAGCTACCCCATTCCCAAGGCTGCGATATTGCCCATTGTGATGCTCTGGTTCGGCGCCGGCGACATCTCCCAGATCTTCGTCATCGCCACGACTGCGACGCTGCCCGTGATCTACCACACCGCGGACGGAGCAAGCCGCGTCAACGAACAATTGCTATGGGCTTCCGCCTCGATGGGCAGCAAGCCGCTGACGCGCCTTTGGCGCATAGTCCTGCCGGCTACGCTGCCGGAAATCGCCGCTGGCAGCCGCACGGCCATCGTCATGGGCTTGATCGTAATGGTAACGGCCGAGATGATCTCCCGCACGAACGGCATAGGCAGCCTGCTCTTCGTGCATTTCGATATGGGGCAAAACACAGACATGTACGCCCTGATCCTCCTGCTCGGCATAGTAGGGCTTGCCCTGGACAACCTACTCGACTGGCCGTTTCGCCGCCTGACGCACTGGACAATGAAACGATGAATACGCCTACGACTTCCCCGCCGCGCTGGCTCAGCCTGGTTCCCATTCTCGTCCTGCTGATCACCTGGGAAGCTTTTTGCCGACTCGGATCCATCTCGCCGGGCGTGCTTCCTCCCCCGTCGTCGGTGGCAATGCACGCCGCCGCGTTCTTTACAGATCCACATTCCCTGGTTCAATTCGGCATTACCATGCGGCGGCTGGCAGTAGGCCTGATCCTGGCCGTGATCCTGGGAGTCATGCTCGGTATTTGCGCATCGCTGTTTCGCTGGACCACCGAGGTACTCGAAATCCTGATCGGCATTTTGGCGCCGCTGCCCAAGATCGCCATTTACCCCGCCCTGCTGCTGACCCTGGGCTTCGGGGACGCCTCGAAAGTCGCCCTGGTCACGATAGACGCCATGTTTCCCATCACGATCGCCACCTTCCAGGCGGTGCGGCTGATAGACAAAAAACTGCTGTGGTCGGCCGCCGCCATGGGCACCTCGCGAATCCATGCCCTGCACAAGGTCGTACTGCCGGCTTGCCTGCCATCCATCATTACCGGCGTGCGCGTGGGCTCGGTCATCGGCTGCATCGTGGTGCTGCTGGCGGAAATGCTGGCATCCACCGACGGCCTTGGACACATGCTGGTGACAGCCTCACGCAGTTTTCGTACGGCGGACATGTTCGTCCCCATCGTCATCATGTCACTCATCGGCTTTTCACTGGACAAGGCGCTGGGACGCGGCGCGCGCGCCGCCGCGCACCGCTGAAACCGCTCCCAACTCATGGCACAATGCAAACATGAAAACCGTCGAGCCGACTGAGCCCCCCGTCAAAAAACGCCGAACGCGAAAAAAGGAGCTCCCGTTTTCCGTACCCGCCTACCCCCGGCCAGACGAGCAACTGGTCGAGAAGATGAGCGCGCAGATTTTCAACGGACATTTCTTCGACGAATACCTCGCGGCGCTGCTGGCTCGCGCGAGCGCGGCCGTTTCCGCCGAATTCAACGAAGACGTGACTCGAACGGGACTGCCGATACTCCACTGGCGCGTATTGGCCACGCTGTACGACGCGAATGAAATGCCCATGTCGAAAATCGCGGAACTGACGCTGATTCCCCTGCCCACGCTAACCCGGCTGGTCCGGCGCCTGGAACTGGCCGGCAGCGTACGTCTCGATAAAGACCCTCAAGATCGACGTACGACACGCGTTCATATCGAGCCAGCCGGCCGAGAAAAGGTGGGGGGCCTGGTCGCCATGGCCAAGGAACGCCAGCGTGTCCTGCTCGAAGGCGTCGAAAACGCCGAAGCCCTGAAAACATCATTGCGCCATTTGATCGCATTCTGCGCCGCCCGCCGCCGCAGGCATAAAGTCATTACCTAATCTCCATCAAGCCGGCGCCTTGCCGCCACGCCAATCCCCGCAAACCCGCGTGCCGGCTACCGGCCCGCTCAGGCTCAAACACGCCCATATACCCAAAACGCATATGCAAATACCCTTATATTCGTTTTGTATTTAACCCATCATCTATAGAATAAATCCCCATATAACCCGCTAGACAAGAGAACCCATCAATGAGCCGCCTCGCTATACAAACCATCGAAACAGCCCCCGCCGAAGCCAAAGAACGCCTCGAAAACGTCAAGAAAAGCAACGGTTTCATCCCCAATCTCATTGGCGTGCTCGCCAACGCCCCTACCGCCCTCGAAACCTACCAGGTGGTCGGCGCCATCAACGGCCGCAACTCCCTTTCGGCCGCCGAGCGCGAAGTCGTCCAGATCACCGCCGCCGCCAATAATGGCTGCGGCTTCTGTGTGGCCGGCCACACCGCCATCGCCCGCAAAAAGCTGGCCATGCCCGAGGACATCATCGAGGCGCTGCGCGGCACCAAGGCGCTCAGCGACCCCAAACTCAATCAACTGGCCCGCTTCACGCTGGCCGTGATGGAATCCAAGGGCCAGGTCACCGACGACCAACTCAACGATTTCCTGGCCGCCGGCTACAACCAGCAACAGGCCCTTGAAGTCGTCCTGGGCGTCAGCCTGGCCACGTTGTGCAATTACGCCAACAACCTGGCCAAAACGCCCATCAACCCCGAACTCCAACCCTTCGCCTGATTTTTTGCCGCCAGGCCGCCCCAAAACGGAACGCCCCTTCGGGGGCGGCGCAGCAAGGGGCTTTTGTTACCGCATCACAAGGACCACAGCCGTGAGCCAAGCCGATTCCGCCACCCCATTCTTTCAGGCCATCGCCGAGCAGATCCGAACCGAACTGGCTCCGATCACTCAGGCCATTGACCAGAAAGGCCTGTACCCGGGCGAATTCATGCATCATCTGGGGGCTCTGGGCGGGTTCGGCGCGGCGCTGTCCGCCGCGGAAGGCGGCTCGGGCCTGAGCCTGGCGGAACAAATCGAGATCACCACGCAAGTGGGGCGCGAATGCGGCTCCACCGCATTCCTGGTGTGGTGCCAGTCCAGTTGCGGCTGGTACCTGAAACACTCGCCCAACACCCCGGTGCGCGAACGCTATCTGGAACGGGTGGCGCGGGGCGAACTGCTGGCCGGCACGGGCATGTCCAATGCCGTCAAGCATTTGGCCGGCATCGAAAAAATCCATCTGCGCGCGCAGCGCGAAGACGGCGGCTACGTCGTCAATGGTTCGCTGCCCTGGGTTTCCAATGTCGGCGACGGCCATCTGGCCATCGTGGCCGCTTCGGTCGAGGACGGCGGCTACATCATGTTTGCGGTTCCCAGCACCTCGGAAGGCCTGGAAACCAGGGCGTGCCTGGAGTTCTCGGGCCTGGAGGGAACCCAGACCCTGAACCTGCGTTTTCGCAACGTCCATGTTCCGGACGACGATGTCCTGGCGCATCCCGCGCAGTTCGCCGCCTACGTCAAACGCATCAAGCCCGGCTTCGTGCTGGGCCAAACGGGCATGGGCTTCGGCATTGTCGAAGGCTGCCTGGCCATCATGCGCGAAAGCAATGCCAGCACCGGCCACGTCAATATCTTCCTCGACGACCAGGAAGCCGATCTTGCCGCGCAACTGGCCGCCTTGAAGACGCAGGCGGCGGTTCTGGCCCGGCAGGCCCAGGCGGGCAGCATCCCCATCCTGCCCGTGCTGAAGCTGCGCGCCGCCGTCAGTGAACTCACGCTGAAGGCCGCCAACTCCGCCGTCCTGCATGCCGGCGCCAAGGGCTACCTGATGCGCCATCCCGCTCAGCGCCGCCTGCGCGAGGCCGTATTCGTCGCCATCGTTACGCCCGCGCTCAAGCATTTACGCAAGGAAATCCATGCACTTGAACATGCGGCAGAGGTTCGTGCAGCATGAGCCGGCAATGGATGTGCGGCCCTTGCGGCATGATCTACGATGAAGCGCTGGGCATGCCGGACCATGGAATAGCACCCGGAACACGCTTCGAGGATATTCCCGAAGACTGGACATGCCCTGATTGCGGTGTGGGCAAGGCCGACTTCTACCTGCTGCCCGATTAAAGCCAGCCATGCAGAGCGCCCAGTTTAAAGAACAAGCCGCAGTGCTGGAAGCCAGCGATATCCGCCTGGGCTACCAACGACCGGGGCTGGCTCCGCACACCGTATTGCAAGGTTTCTCGCTACAGCTCATGCCAGGCGAGGTCGTC
>JBEBXF010000124.1:0-8530 GCA_040391725.1 Eoetvoesiella caeni
CTGTGACCTACGCCTTGTAAGGGCGCCGCTCTACCAACTGAGCTAAGCACCCCTTTTAGCCTTAGCTAATACCAAGTCCATAACGTACGGCGGTTTGAAACTGCCGCCCTTACGAAGCTTTGGGGCTACTTCACTTCTTGCAAAACGCGGGGCAAATTATAGCGGACTATGTTTACCCACGCAAACTAGGCATTGCTTAGTTGACGGCGTCTTTCAGGGCCTTGCCGGGACGGAACTTGGGCACCTTGGCTTTCTTGATTTTGATGGCTTCGCCAGTGCGGGGGTTGCGGCCAGTGCGGGCGGCGCGCTCGGAAACGGCAAACGTGCCGAAGCCAACCAGAGTGACCGAGCCCTTTTTCTTGAGCGTGGTCTTGACGGCGCCGATGAAGGCTTCAAGAGCACGGCCAGCGTCGGCTTTGGAGAGATCGGCTTTGGTGGAGATGTGTTCGATGAGCTCTGTTTTGTTCATTAAGGATTACCCCTAAAAATTATTATGGCCAGGCAACGCCTGACAACTGATCAAAAAAAGCAGCACCCGAGGTGCCATTTTTTACTACTCGAAATCAATGTGGAGATACATACCGGATACAAGCCGGCACGTCGCTGCACACAACAACACGACTAACGCGTATTAAGCCTTTGAAACACACGGCTGTCAAGCGAAAATCCGTCAAAACCCGCACGGTTGCTGACTTTTTTCAAAATTTAACGTTCAACGCACGCCGCCGCTTTGTCCTCATGCTTTGACTTCGTCAAACATCGGCCCATTTACGCAACAAATTGTGATAAATACCCGTCAGTTCCTGCAACGCCGGGTGCTCGGGAACATCGCCCGTCAAGCGTTGTATTGCCACGTCCAGTTGCAGCAACAACGCCCGCTCGCTGTCTTCGCGCACCAGGCTCTGTATCCAGAAAAATGCGCTGAAGCGCGCGCCCCGCGTGACCTGGTTGACTTTGTGCAGGCTGGTTCCGGGATAAAGCACCGCGCTACCCGCCGCCAGCTTCACCTCCTGGTTGCCAAAGGTATCTTCAACGACAAGCTCGCCGCCGTCATAGGAATCGGGCTCGGAAAAAAACAAGGTCAGGGACAAGTCGGTGCGCACCCGCTCCTGGGTGCCCTTTATGGGGCGGATGGCGTTGTCGATGTGGTAGCCGAAAGACTCCCCACCCTCGTACCGATTGAAGAGCGGCGGGAATATTTTTTGCGGCAGCGCCGCAGACATGAAAATATTGTTGACAGCCAGGCGCTCGATGATGCGATTGCCCAGTTCCCGCGCCACAGGATGCTCTTCAGGCAATTGCCGATTGCGTTTGACCTTGCCCGACTGGTGCCCGGCGGTCACTTTGCCGTCGACCCACTCCGCGCTCTCCAGTTGTCGGCGTATTGCCAGCGCCTCTTGCGCCGAAAAAAGCTCTGGTATTTCAATCAGCATGGTTTGCCTGCAAAAATAAAGTCGCTTCGACGATGATGAAAAACATGCAATGCCCAGCCAGCCAAACAATCCCAGCACCGGAAATCAGGACGGGATCTCCGGCGTCTTGCGCACGTTCACGGCCTAATCGTCCAGGGCTTGCCGGAAATCCTCGATGAGATCTTCGATGTCTTCGATGCCCACCGACACCCGCAGCAGGCTGTCGGCAATCCCCATCTGCGCGCGCCGCTCGGCGCCCATTTCATAATAAATGGTGTGCGCCACGGGCAGCACCAAAGTTCGGGTGTCGCCAAGGTGGGTGGCCAGAATCAGCACTTTCAGGCGATTCAGGAATTCGAAGACATCGATGCCGTCGACCAGCTCCACGCCCATCAAGGAACCAAAGCGATGCCCGAAAAGCTGATCGGCCCGCTGATGCTGCGCGTGACCGGCCAGGCCGGGGTAGTGCACAGCGGAAACCTTGGGATGCGCCGAAAGATAGTTGGCCAATTGCAGGGCATTGGAGCAGGCCCGCTCCATGCGCAGGGCCAGCGTTTCCGAACCCACGGAGATGCGGTGGGCGGAATCGGCCGACAAGGTGCCCCCCATGTCCCGCAGCCCCTTTTTCTTGATCTGCGTCAGCCCCCAGGTTTGCGGCGACCCCTTGCGGTACGGCTGGGCGATGATTTCGTAGTCCGACCAGTCGTACAGGCCCGTGTTCGTGACCGCGCCGCCCAAGGCATGGCCGTGCCCGCCAATATACTTGGACAAGGAATTGACCACCAGGCTGGCTTGCACGTCGATGCCCCGGCAAAGCCAGGGGGTGGACAAGGTGCCGTCGACCACGTACACCAAATGCTTTTCCGCGCACCACTGCCCGATGCCCAGCAGATCGGCGATTTGCGTTCCCGGATTCGCGATGGACTCGACAAAGACCATGCGGGTTTCGGGACGCCATGCCGCCTTGACATTGGCCACGTCGGTGGCGTCGACGAACGTCACCTCCACCCCCAAGCCGGCCAGCGTGCCAAGCAAGCTATTGGTATTGCCGAAAATATACTGGCTGGCGATAAGGTGATCGCCCTGGCGCAGCAGGGTAAAGAACACAGCGTTGAGGGCCGCCATGCCGGTCGCAAAGGAAACCGTGCCGATGCCGCCTTCCATATGCGTGATTTTGTCTTCCAGTGCGGTGGTCGTGGGCGTACCCTGGCGCGCATAGGTAAAGCCCGCCTTGCCCTGGAATACCGCCGCCAGTTCGCGCGAGTCGGCGTACGCATATTCGGAGGATGGGTGCAGGGGCTTGTGGATGGCGCCGTGCTCTACCGATGAGCGCCTGTCGGCATGGAGGATGCTGGTTGTAAAACCGTTGCTGTTGCTGCTGTGGTTAGTCATGACAATATGCCAGATTAGGTTGGAAGAACGGAGCCGGCGCGCCGCGGGCTCGAAGGCCTCACGACATCGAACAAGCGCGGGCCGGACAAACAAACACCATGAAACCGCGAGGGCCTAGCCGCTGGCTCGCTGTCGCACTGATTCGTACAGGCATACGGCGCTGGCGACGCTCACGTTCAGGCTCTCCACCGAGCCCGTCATGGGTATGTTGACGAGTTCATCGCAGGTTTCGCGCGTCAGGCGGCGCATGCCCTCGCCCTCGGCGCCCATGACCCAGGCCATGGGACGGCGCGCATCCACGGAATACATATCGCCGCTTGCCTGGTCGTCGGTGCCCACCAGCCAGACGTCGCGTTCCTTCAGTTGGCGCATGCTGCGGGCCAGGTTGGTAACCATGATATAGGGCACGGTTTCAGCCGCGCCGCAGGCCACCCGCTGCACCGTGCTGTTGAGTCCCACAGCGCGATCGCGCGGCGCGATCACCGCATGCACCCCCGCCGCATCGGCCGTGCGCAGGCAGGCGCCGAGATTGTGCGGGTCGGTAACGCCATCCAGAATCAGCAGCAAGGGAGCTTGCCCTTTATCTTCGAGCATATCCAGGACCTCGTCGATGTCGACGGCCAATTGGTTTTCATCGGCCAGCGCCACCACGCCCTGGTGCCGGGTACCGCGCGCCAGCCCATCGAGCCTGTCGGCCGGAACCGGATGAGCCCGGACATTGGCGGCCTGGGCCAGATCGATCAGCGATTGCATGCGCTTGTCGCGGCGGGAGGCTTCGAAGTAGAGCTCTTTGATGGACGATGGCGCGTGGCGCAGACGCGCCGTTACGGCGTGAAAACCGGCCAAAACCTGGTGGGACGACATAATATTCCTCGATGACGGCCGAAATGGCGGCCGGAATAATTTTCGCACAGTTCGCCCCGCCAGGCGCGGCCCCTGCCGCGCCAATCAGGAATTCGCCGCGGCACGCCACGCCGCGGCGGACTTCCTTGATAGTGGCTCTAATGAACTAATGGCGCGCGCGCGTCGACTTCTTGCCCGCGGGCGGCTGGCGCGTGCTGCGCTTGGCCTCGGCTCGGCGCTCACGCGAGGTCGTGCCCTTGAGCGCCGCGGGCTTGGTCGGCGCGGCCCGCTTGACCTTCTTGGCGGGCTCGCCTGGCTCTTTGGCGGCTTTGTTCAAGACCTTGAACGTCGTGCCCTTGACCAGGCGGAACTCGATGCGGCGGGCCTCGAGATCGACGCGCGCCACCTGAACCTGCACGGCATCGGTCAGGCGATAGCGGATACCCGTACGTTCGCCGCGCAGTTCATGCAGGGATTCGTTGTATTGGAAATAGTCGGAGCCCAATTCGGAAACATGCACCATGCCTTCCACGAACAGCGTATCCAGCGTGATGAAAATACCGAAAGTCGCCACCCCGGTCACTCGGCCGCTGAACACCTCGCCCACATGCTCCTTGACGAACCAGCACTTGAGCCAGGCCTCGACATCGCGCGAGGCGTCGTCGGCGCGGCGCTCGCAGGCGGAAAGCACCAGGCCCAGTTTTTCCCAGATGGCATGCTCGCGCTCGCCGCGGGGCAAGGCGGCCAGCGACGACACATCGTCGATGGCCGGGACATAGCGTTGGCCCTTGATGATGGACTTGATGACACGATGCGTAAGTAGATCCGGGTAGCGCCGGATGGGAGAGGTGAAATGCGCATAGTGTTCGTAGGCCAGCCCGAAGTGCCCGGACTCTTCCGGGCTGTAAAGCGCCTGCTGCATGGAGCGCAGGCACATGGTCTGCAGCACTTCGTGATCGGGGCGGCCGCGGGTTTCCTGAATGAGGCGCGCATAGTCGTGAGTGGTCGGTTCGTCGCCCCCCCCCAGGGTCAGCCCCAGGTTGCGCAGATAGTCGCGCAAGGCCTTGAGCTTTTCCGGCGTGGGCCCTTCGTGCACACGGTATAGTCCGATACGCTTGTTGCGCTTCATGAAGTCGGCCGCGCAGGTATTGGCCGCCAGCATGCACTCTTCGATCAGCTTGTGCGCATCGTTGCGTTCGTAGGGAACGATTTTTTCAATGCGGCCCAGCGGATTGCAGATGATCTTGGTTTCCACCGTGTCGAAGTCGATGGCTCCGCGCTTGACGCGTGAGCCCGACAGCAGTTGAAACAGCTCGTACAGATCCCGCACGTGGGGGTACACCGAAGACATGGCTTGCGCCGCCGGCCCGGTGGGTTGCTGCAAGGCCGCCCAGACATCGGTATACGTGGTGCGCGCGTGTGAATGAATGACCGCGTCGTAAAACTGGTAAGCGCTTACCGTGCCCGCCTTGGCGCCATTGGCCGGGATGACCATGTCGCACACCAGCACCAGCCGATCGACATCGGGATTGAGCGAGCAGATGCCATTGGACAGGGCTTCGGGCAGCATCGGGATGACGCGGCGTGGAAAATACACGCTGGTGCCGCGCTCCAGCGCGTCGTCGTCCAGCGGTTCGCCCGGTTTCACATAGTGGCTGACATCGGCAATGGCCACCAGCAGACGCCAACCCGGCCGCTTGCGTTTTTCGGTACCGAGCTCGATCGGCAAACAAAAAACCGCATCGTCGAAATCGCGCGCATCTTCGCCGTCGATGGTAATAAAGGGCAGATCGCGCAAGTCGATGCGTCCCTTGAGTTCCGTCTTTTTGACGGTGGCTGGAATTTGCGCCGCCTGCTTGAGCGTGGCATCGGAAAAATCGAGAGGAACATCGAACTTGCGCACGGCGATTTCGATTTCCATGCCCGGGTCATCGATTTCACCCAGCACTTCCACGACCTTGCCCAGCGGCTGCGTATGGCGCGTGGGCTGCTGCACGATTTCAACCGTTACCACCTGGCCGTGCTCGGCGCCGCCGGTATCGCTTGCCGGGATGAGGATATCGTGCTTGATGCGCTGGTCTTCCGG
Organism: Eoetvoesiella caeni; assembly: GCA_040391725.1. Lineage (GTDB taxonomy): Bacteria > Pseudomonadota > Gammaproteobacteria > Burkholderiales > Burkholderiaceae_B > Eoetvoesia > Eoetvoesia caeni_A. Next base: position 5,734 of record JBEBXF010000124.1, read on the forward strand.
CGCAACAATATAAGCCCCGCGCTCACGCAGAAAACGGCCGACCAATTTGTTGGTGCGCCGCTCGACCACTTCGACAATGGCGGCTTCCGGTTTGCCCCGGTATTCGCCGTCGGGCTTGGCCAGCACGCGGTCGCCGTGCAGCACCTTGAGCATCTCGCGCGGAGAAAGAAATAGATCGGGGCCGCCGTCGTCGCGCACCAAAAAGCCGAAGCCATCGCGATGCCCCTGCACCCGTCCGGCAATGAATTCCGATTTGCTGACTACGGCAAGCTCGCCCTTGGGCGTGCGTGTGATTTGGCCGTCGCGTTCCATGGCGCCGATGCGCCGCTCATATCCGACGGACAGCGGAACCCGAGCGCCCAAGGCCTTGGCCAGTGCTTCAAGAGCAAGCGGCTTGTCGGAATTTCGCAACACTTGAAGAATGGCTTCCCGGCTTGGAACCGCAGGATCGAAGTCGGGAGGCAGTGCTGGCGAACCAGCGGGGGCACTTGCTTGTGAACCTGCTTGTGAACCTGTTGATGAGCTTTTTTGCTCATCTTCACCGGCTTCTTTTTTGTTTTTAGATCGTCTGGTCAAGAAGACTTCCCTTGTAAATAAAATAGTGTATAATTCTTTTCTCTTTGAGAGACAGCAGCATTTTTAAAGGGTTGGTGAACAGTTGTCAGGTTCAGCCCCAGGGTTTAATCCCAGTTAATGCAAGGCAGTACATTAGCATACTCTCATTGTGCCCAGATGGCGGAATTGGTAGACGCGCATGGTTCAGGTCCATGTGCCGCAAGGTGTGGAGGTTCGAGTCCTCTTCTGGGCACCACCCTATTTCAGGGAGCTACTACCAAAGCTCCCTAGCAGTTGAAAAAGCCCGCTTGCGGGCTTTTTCATTGCCTGAATCATTATTGACGAAGGCCCATTCTTCCGGAAGGCCGTCACCCGCTCGAACCGCCCCGATGCTATAGCGCGCAGCGCATCGTAATATGCTCGATGCCCGCATCCATATAGGTATCGCCTTCGGCGACAAAACCGTGGGCGGCGTAGAACGCGCGGGCGTGGCATTGCGCCGACAGCACGGCCTGCGGGTTGCCGCGCCGCCGCGCTTCGTCAACCAGAGCAAGCAGCATGGCCGAACCCACACCCCGGCCGCGCCAGGGCCGAAGCACCGCCATGCGTCCGATATGGCCGTCGCCCAGCAGCCGGCCGGTGCCCACGGCACTGCCCCGGCCATCGCAAGCCAGCACGTGAATCGCCCAAGCGTCTTCCGCATCGAGCTCTTCCTCGAGCGGCACATTCTGCTCGTTCACAAAGACTTCAAAGCGTATTGCGCTGGCTTGCCGGCCGATTTCATCCCAGCTTGCCATTTTGATCGAAAAATTTTCCATACTTGAACCTGAAGCCGATTCAACTGCTCAGCTTCAGCCCGATGATTCCGATCACGATGAAACCCACGCTGAGCAGTCTGGCGAACGTGGCCGCTTCGCCCAATAGAAGTATGCCCAATGCCACGGTGCCGACCGCCCCGATACCCACCCATACCGCATAAGCGGTGCCCACGGGCAGGTATTTCAGCGCCAGGCCCAGCAAGGCAACGCTTATGACCATGCTCGCCACGGTGCCCGCCGTTGGCCAGAGCCGGGTAAAACCCTCGGTATACTTGAGGCCGATGGCCCAGCCCACCTCGAACAGGCCGGCTACAACCAGAACGATCCACGAGGACGACACAGACATGGTTTTCTCCAGAAAATTATGGGGTCGTCCCCGGTGCTCGGCAACGTGGCGGGGCCGTCCCCGCCGCCGATAAAAGAAATGCCAGTTTAACTGTTTGACGCGCTGCAATAAAGCTTGGGGGCGGCTCGTGGCAAGCCGGCCAGGCCATGCATGGGAACCGGACACGTCCACATGTGTCCAACACGCAGGCAGGAAATACGCTTCTGGCATAAAAATGCCAGGCATGACAAGGAATCTTATGACTCGACTGCTAACCCGCCATACCGCCTTTTACATCGTCATTGCCGGAACCATACTGTTCCTCGCCCTTTCCGCCTTCCTCAGCGCCTGGTGGCTGCCGCCGGCGCTGGTCTGCCTGGCCCTCGTCATGCTGGGCATCATCGACCTTGCGCAAACCCGCCACGCCATACGCCGCAATTATCCGGTCATCGGCAATCTGCGCTATTTCTTCGAATTCATCCGCCCCGAGATCCGCCAGTATTTCTTCGAGGACGACACGCAGCAACTGCCCTTTTCGCGCGCCAACCGCTCCTTGGTGTACCAGCGCGCCAAACAGGAAATCGACAAAAGGCCTTTCGGCACCCAGGGCGACGTCTACGGCAATGAATACGAATGGATCAACCATTCCATGAGCCCCGCCCACCCGGCAAACAGCGATTTCCGCATTACCGTGGGCGGACCCAACTGTACCCAGCCCTATTCGCTGTCGGCCTTCAATATCTCGGCGATGAGCTTCGGCGCGCTGTCCGCCAATGCCGTGCTTGCCCTGAACAAAGGCGCGGCCATGGGCAATTTCGCACACGATACCGGCGAAGGCGGCATCAGCCTGTACCACCTTGAACATGGCGGCGATCTCATCTGGAACATCGGTTCGGGCTATTTCGGCTGCCGCGACAAGGACGGACACTTCTCGAAGGAGGCCTTTACCCGGCGCGCCAGGCACGACAGCGTCAAAATGATAGAAATCAAGCTGTCGCAAGGCGCCAAGCCTGGCCACGGCGGCATCCTGCCCGCCGCCAAGGTCACGCCCGAAATCGCGCGCGCACGCGATGTGCAAGCCTGGGCGGAGTGCGACTCC
>JBEBXF010000125.1:0-8464 GCA_040391725.1 Eoetvoesiella caeni
ACGTGGCCAGGATGTCGTCGCGGTGGTGGCCCAGCGCGATCTTGGTGGCGCCCAGCTCGCCGGCCACGCGGTACAAAATGCCGCGGCGCATGCGCGAGCACAACGAGCACATGGTCTTGCCTTCGGGGATGACGCGCGTCACCACGGAGTAGGTGTCCTGGGTTTCAATGTGATAAGGCACACCCAGGTTCTTCAGGTATTCGGGCAGAATGTGGTCCGGAAAACCCGGCTGCTTCTGGTCCAGGTTGACCGCCACGATGTCGAACTTGATCGGCGCCCGCGATTGATGCGTCAGCAGAAGGTCGAGCATGCTGTACGAATCTTTGCCGCCGGACAGGCACACCATGACCTTGTCGCCTTCCTCGATCATGTTGAAGTCGGTGATGGCGCGTCCGGTCTCGCGCATCAGGCGCTTGGCAAGCTTGTTGTCGTCCACGCGTTGCTTGTGGGCGCGGCGGTGCGCGGCCCCGGCATTGGCGGGGGCGTCGGGCGGGCTGCCAAGGGCGTCCGGCTGCTGGCGGGGGGCGTCGGGCAAGGAAGAGGTCTGGGAGAGCATGGCAATAAACCGGCGTGTCGCGGTTTCTACAAATAAAGGTTAGCGGCTGCGCTGCAGCTCGATGCCGACGGCGGCGCAATCCGAAAAGGCGTTGGGTTTGCTGATGCGGATCCTGACCCGGCTGATTTCCGCGAAATCGCGCAGCAGGCGATCCACGACCTGCTCGATCAGCGTTTCCAGCAGATTGACGTGCGCCTGGGTGCATTCCTGCACGATGGCGTTGCGCAGCAGGCGGTAGTCCAGTACGGTTTGTATGTTCTGGTCGTGCACCGGCTGGTTGACGTCGACGTCGATTTCCGCATCGATATGCAGGGGCTGGGTGGCGCGCAATTCGTGTTCGAGAATGCCGATGCGTGCATCGAGGGCGAGTTGTGAGAAGAATATGCGGCGTGTGGACATGGCGTAAACCTTAACGGGGTGGCGCAATTGTAGTGCGATTACGCGGCCCGACGGGAATCTGGCAATACGCCGGGCCTTGCGTGTTTGTTTGTCACGTCCGCGGCGATGCAGGACAATGCAGGGTGACACGCGACCAGGACGCGAGACCCTGGAGTATGCACTGGACGGAGCGCAATGCAGGCAAGCACAGAACACTACGATGCGGTAATTATAGGAGGCGGGCCGGCCGGCGTGTCGTGCGCCGTATGGCTGGCGCGCTTAGGCTATGCCCCGATTCTGCTCGAGGCCGGCAGCCGCATAGGCGGTTTGTGCCGGATGCATCCTTTTCCCGACGACTGGAATGCCTCGCTGCCGGGCGCGACCGGCCCGCAGGTCGCCGACAACCTCGAACTGAGCCTTGAACAGGCCGGGGTGCCGGTGAAGTTGTCGCATGCCGTGGCTCATATCGAGTCCGCGGGGCGGGAATTCATCGTAACCGCCAAAGGAGAGGGCGGCGAGATCATGCTGCACGCCGCGCATGTGGTGCTGGCCACGGGCGTTACCGCACGCGGCCTGCCGGAGGCGGGCACGGCGGCCGCCGGCGCCGGGCCGGCTCAAGCCGGGCATGCCGGGGGCAAGGGCATGCCGATGGATTCATCCATACTGATCGGCCCGGGCGCGCACATTGTGGCGCAAGACTTCACGGGCAAGCAGGTGGCCGTGCTGGGGGGCGGCGACAATGCCTTCGAAAACGCCTTGTATGCCATGCGGCATGGCGCTTCGCTGGTGCAGGTTTACGCGCGCAACGTGCGCGCGCAACAGCAATTCGTGCGCCAGATGTCAGCCGCGCAATTGCACGTGGGCGAATACCAGGTCGATGTCCAGGGGTGTGCCGTCAATGGCCGGCGCTACGACCTGATTCTGGTGTTCTATGGCTGGGAGCCCAATGCACGCTTTGCCGGCAGCTTGAACCTGAGCCGCGGCGAACAGGGCTTTATCGCGACCGACGCGGCCACGGCGCAAACCAGCTTTCCCGGGGTCTATGCCATTGGCGAGGTCACGCAGCGCCAGCACCCCTGCGTGGTAACCGCCCTGGCCGACGGCGTCACCGCCGCCAAGGCCATTCAGGCACGCATCGAGCGAGGGCGCGGCTGATTGGCGATTCCCGGATGGGGTCTGGCAGAAATCGGATAGATGCGGGAATGTGCCTTGGGTATCTTTCAAGTACCGGGGCCCATTCCGGGTTAGCCCCCCAAAGGAGAATCGATCATGTCCAAGGTCGCTTACGATGCTTACCGCGAGGAAGTCGCAGGTCGTGCGTCTGTCGAAGATACACCCGAGTTGGTGGAGTATTACGAGGAGCTGGGACGGCTGAACACGGCGGCGCTGTGGACAGTCGCCAACAAGATCGAGCCGTGGCAGCCCAAGTCGCAGTCCGTGCCGATGTTGTGGCGATATCGCGATCTGCGCGAGCATGTGCTGCGCTCGGTGTCGTTGGTGTCGCCGGAAAAGGCGGGCCGCCGGGTCATCTACCTGGACAATCCGGGCCGGAGGGATGTGGCGGCCGCGGTGGGTTGGCTGTATTCGGGCCTGCAGGTGATGCATCCGGGCGAGGCCGCCTCGGCGCACTGGCATTCGTCTTCGGCGCTGCGCTTCATCATGGAGGGCCGTGGCGCCTACACCATCGTCAACGGCCACAAGATGCCATTGGGCGCCAACGATTTCGTGATCACGCCCAATGGCTGCTGGCACGAGCACGGGGTCGAGGAAGGCGGACTGCCGTGCATCTGGCAGGATGGGCTGGACATCCCCTTGGCAAACGCCATGGAGGCGGGGTTTTTCGGCGTGCATCCCGATCTGCATCAGGCCGTCGGCCATCCGGTGGACGACTCCGTCGGAATCTGGGGGGCGCCCGGCTTGCGGCCGCAGGACGTCAAATGGAACCAGCCCTATTCCCCGTTGTTCAAGTACCAGTGGGAGCCGACCTACGAGGCGTTGCTGCGCTATGCCAAGGTTGCCGACGACAACCCCTGCGACGGCATGCTGATGCACTACACCAATCCGGTCACCGGCGGCCATGTCATGGCCACGATGGGCGCCAGCATGCAACTGCTGCGGCCCGGATTCGTCGGCAAGGCGCATCGCCATACCGGCAGTTTCCTGTACCAGGTGGCCAAGGGCCGCGGCTACTCGATCATCGACGGTCGGCGCTTCGACTGGCAGGAACACGATATCTTCTGTGTGCCTTCCTGGGCCTGGCATGAGCACGCCAATGCCTCGCAGACCGAAGATGCCTGCCTGTTCTGCTTCAATGATCTACCAACCATCGAGAACATGGGTTTCTACCGGGAAGAGATGCTGGCCGACAACCGCGGCCACCAGCCGGTGCTGGCCCAGGCGGAGGCTGGACAGGGGCTTGTTCCGGCCTGATCGACGTCCATCGCTCCATGTGCCCGAAGGTGCGCCGCCCCGGCGGGGTTTGGGGATGGGGCGCACGGTTGTTCCGAGCCTGGGCCTGGCGTACTATTGAAGCATGCTGGTCGGGGCGTCCGCCCCGGCCGTGCTTTCTTCAGCGAGGCGAGAGGCTGGAAATGGCCGACTTACTGACGGCGTGGACCGAGTCCCTGTTCAGGCAGCACATGCTGCTTGCCTCGGACGACGTCGACGAGATCCGCTTGCGCGTCGCGGAACTCTTGAACGACCATATCCTGGAGCCGCGCGGCGCCACGCTGGCCGCGCGGCTCCATGGCGTCAAGGCCGGGGCGCTCAGCGTCTGCATGCTCGAGTACGGCGAGGCCGTCACCGTCGAAGAAACACGCCCCGCCGGAGAGTTCCTGCTGCTCCAGATGCCATTGTCCGGATCGGTGGATATCGAATGCGATGAAGGCAACTGGACAGCCGGGCCTGGGTCGGGGGTGATTCTTCCCTCGAATATGCCGCATCGGCTGGACTGGAAGGCCGGGGCCACGCAAATCATTTTGAAGGTGCCGCTTGGCCGCCTGTATGCGGAGTACGGTAGCTTGACGGGCTCCCAGCCTGGCGAGCCGCTGAAGTTCAACCGGCGAATCGACCTGAGTTCGGGGGACGGCGAGCAGTGGAACGCCTTGATGCGCTACTTCTGCGAGCAGGCCGCGCAGCCATCGCCATTGGGCTGGTTGAAGGCCAGGGTTGCCGAAGAGGCGCTGATGCGCCATCTTTTGTGCGCGCAATCCATTTCTCTGCGCGAGCATTACTTTGGCGACGACTGCGCCCAGGTGCCCCGGCGTCTGCAGCGCGCACGAGAATTCATGGAAGCGCATCTGCACGAAGACCTTTCGCTGGATGACATCGCGGAACATAGCAGTACGAGCCCGAGGAGCTTGTCGCGTATGTGTCAGCTTCAGTATGGCGCCAGTCCCATGCAGTTGTTGCGAAACCTGCGCCTGGACAAGATACGGCAGGAACTGCTGAATGCTTCCGTGGACACCAATGTTTCCGAAGTGGCGATGCGCTGGGGGTATACGCACCTGGGCCGATTTGCCGCCGCCTACAGGAAACGGTTTGGCGAAGCCCCCAACGAAACGCGTCAAGCCGGCGCCGCAGCCATCAGGATGCACTCCGTTTTGGCGGGCTCGGACAGCGTCACGTCGAAGGCATGCAGTTCGTCGCGCCGGAACACATGAACCGTTACGGTGTCGCCGGGCTGGTAGGCCTGCAAAAGGCGGTCGGGGCCGGTCTCGGTGACGCGCAGGCCGTTGACGGCCACCAGTGCGTCGCCCGCCGACAAGCCCGCGCGGTGCGCGGCTCCACCCTCGAAAACCGTCGCCAGCAAGGTTTCGCCGTGTGCCGGGCGGGTGCGAACATCGAGCGTCGGCGTTGGCGATGAGGCTTTCAGTTCGAGCTTGACGCCTTGTTGCAACAGCAAGGATTGCAGCGGAATATCTTCGCGCCCTTCGACATAGCGGGCAATGAAGTCCGAGACATCGACGCCGGTCGCTTCGCGGATGAGCCGGGCGATGGCGTTTTCGGGCACGCCCTTGCCGGAACCCTGGTAGAAGTCCCGGCCGAATCTGTCCCACATCAGGCGCATGACATCGTCGAGCGAGCGGCTGCCCCCCGATTCGCGCCGGATCGTCATGTCCAGCCCCAGCGCCGCGAGCGAGCCCTTGGTGTAGTAGCTGACCAGGGCGTTGGGCGAGTTCTCGTCCTGCTTGTAATAGCGGGTCCAGGCGTCGAAGGAGCTTTCCGCAATCGACTGCTTGTGGCGGCCCGGCGTGCGAAGCACGCCGCTGATGGCTTTGCCCAGCAGGCGCAGGTAGCCGGCCTGGTCGATGACGCCCGAGCGCAGCAGCATCAGGTCGTCGTAATACGAGGTGAAGCCTTCGAATACCCACAGCAGGCGGGTGTGGTTCTCGCGGCTCAGGTCGTAGGGCGCGAACGCCGCCGGCTTGATGCGCTTGACGTTCCAGGTGTGGAAGTATTCGTGGCTGACCAGCCCCAGGAACGTCTGGTAGCTGTCGCCGGGGTTGCTTTGGCCGATGGTCGGCAAGTCGGTGCGCGCCGCCATCAGCGCGGTGGAGGCGCGGTGTTCCAGCCCGCCGTAGCCGTCGGCCGTGACCATGGTCATGAAGACGTAGCGGTCGGACGAGTCCAGGAAGGGCGCGCGTTTGCTGGCGGGTTCGAACAGCGCGATCTGGGCGGCGCAGATTTTTTGCGCATCGGCGGCGATGCGCTTGAGATCGATATTGGGCGCCAGGCCCGTGAACACCATTTCGTGCTCGGCGCCGTGCGCCTTGAAGCGGACGAACTGCGGCGTGCCCATTTCGACCGGGTGGTCGAGCAGCGCGTCGTAGTCGGGGGCCTTGTACATGCCGAAGCCATAGCGGCGCGCGGCCTGGACGTGGCCGGCCGCTTCGGGCAGGCTGGTGTAGACCTTCCAGTTGCGGGCGTGCGGCGGCGCAAGCAATTCCACGTGGCAGGGCTCGTGCTCGTGCCCGGTTGCGCCGAGAAACACGCTGGCGCCGTTGAAAAAGGCATGGGTCTGGTCGAAGTGGGCGCCGCGCACGGAAAGGTCCCACGCATAGACCGTATATTCGATGGTCAGCGGTCCGGCGCAAGGCGCGCAGCGCCAGCTGTGGTTGCCGGTTTTGCGCACAGGCACCGGCTTTTTGCCCCCACGGGCGCTTATGCTGGTGATTTGCCGCGAAAAATCGCGGATGAGGTAGCTGCCGGGAATCCAGGCGGGCAGCGTCAGTTCCTGGCCTTTCGGGCTGGGCTGGCGGATGATCAATTGCACCGAGAAGCAATGCCCGGCAGGATCGGACGGCGTTAGGCGGTAAAGTAACGGTTCTTTATTCATTCCTCAATATTACCTGCAAGGAGTCAACATGAGCGCAGCATTGGTGAAAATTGAAACTCGCGGCCGCGTCGGGTTGCTGGTGCTGGATCGCCCCAAGGCCCTGAACGCGCTGAATAACGACGTGGTGGCCGAGCTGGCCGCGGCCCTGCGCACGTTCGACGCCGACCCCGATATCGGGGCGGTGGTGCTGACCGGCAGCGAAAAGGCGTTCGCGGCGGGGGCCGATATCGACGCCATGCGCAACTGGTCTTACACCGACGTGTTCAACCAGGACTACCTGGGGCACGACTGGGAAGCGCTGCGGCGCATTCGCAAACCCATCATCGCCGCGGTGTCCGGCTACGCGCTGGGCGGCGGGTGCGAACTGGCCATGCTGTGCGACTTCATCATCGCCGCCGAGAATGCCCGTTTCGGCCAGCCCGAGATCAATCTGGGCATCATCCCGGGTTTTGGCGGTACGCAGCGCCTGGTGCGGGCCATCGGCAAATCCAAGGCCATGGACATGATACTTACCGGGCGCATGATCACGGCGGCCGAAGCCGAGCTGGCCGGCCTGGTATCGCGTGTGGTGCCCGCCGAGCGGCTGCTCGACGAGGCGCTCGAGGCCGCGGCGCTGATCGCCGCCAAATCGCAGCCTTCCGTCATGATGGCCAAAGAGTGCGTGAATCGCGCATTCGAAACCCCGCTGCAGGAAGGGTTGCTGTTCGAACGCCGTAATTTCCATGCGCTTTTTTCGACCGAAGACCAGAAGGAAGGCATGGCGGCCTTCATCGAAAAGCGCCGCCCGGAATTCAAGAACCGCTAAGGGGTTATGGACGGTTCCGCCGCTCACGCTCCCGAAGCTTTTCAGCGCCGGCGGGTCTCGGTTGCAGGCCGTGCCGCGCCACGCTGCAACGGCGTATTTCGTAGCGTGCGCGGCGCGGGTTTTTGCCGATGGAGAAGGGGTTGCGGCATGTTTCGCTCAAACAACAAGGCCCCCGCCTGACAAGTTGCTTACTGTTCCAAAATAAAGTTATACTCCATGGGTTTTGTGCTTAACAGGTGTACAACGTGGTTGTTTCAGGCAAGGGGAGAGCCGCGGGCTACCCCGAGGAAGCAGCTTCGGAGTCTAGGCTGGTAGAGTCAAAGCTGGTGCTAAGCGATGCCGATCGCGCAACCTTGAAATTCAAGGCCGAGCGCGGGCTCGTCAGGGTGCTGGCAGCGCAGGCTGTCATGGCGCTTGTTGCCGCTCTCGTCTCTTGGATTATCGCTGGTGGTACGGCAGGTGCCTCGGCCCTTATTGGGGCAGGCGCCTATTTTGTGCCCAATGCGTTTTTCGCGGTGCGTTTGCTGCTAAGGCTGAAGGCATCCAAGCCGGCTAGTCCAATCGCCTTTTTGACCGGCCAATTCATCAAGCTGGGCGCTACGGCGCTGCTGTTGGCGCTGGCTGTGCAGTGGTGGCGCGACTGGCTGGTCTGGCCGGCGATGTTGTTCGGCCTGGTTTGCGTGATGAAAGGTTATGTGCTGTTGATGATGTTCCGCAAGCTTCCGTAGCTGCGCAATAAAAAAATTCATGAATGCGATGCAAAGAGCCTGCATCACGTTCTCGTTTCAAATTCACGAGGGTAAGGGATCCGATGGCTGCTAGTGATATTACGCCGCAGGCTGAGTATATTCAGCATCACCTGGTTCATTTGAATAGCCTGGGCGCAAAGCAATCGGTGATTGCTGATTTCAACGTGCTCAACTACGACTCGATGTTCTGGTCCCTTCTTACGGGCGTCATCGTGCTCTTTTTCCTTTGGCGCGCCGCCAGGCGTGCCACCACCGGCGTGCCGGGCCGCTTCCAGGTCGCCGTGGAAATGCTCATCGACATGGTCGACAACGAAGCCAAAAGCATCGTCAACAACGAAAAATCGCGTGTGTTCGTCGCGCCTTTGTGCCTGACGATCTTCCTCTGGGTCATCCTGATGAACACGCTCGACCTGGTTCCCATCGACCTGCTGGGCTGGATCTTCAGGCTCGTGGGGTTGGGCGGCCATCACGACCCCCTGTACTACCACCGCATTCTGCCGACCGCCGACCTGAACGTGCCCATGGGCATGTCCCTGGGCGTGCTGGTGCTCACTCTCTATTACGGCATCAAGGTCAAAAAGCCGTACGGCTTCGTCAAAGGCCTGCTTACGTCCCCTTTCCATGCCCATGGCTTCCTG
>JBEBXF010000126.1:0-8444 GCA_040391725.1 Eoetvoesiella caeni
ACTGGAGCCCCGTACTTGCCTGGGCAGCTATCACGAAGCCAACCAGCAATATCAATTGCGAACTTCGACGTCGAATCCGCACCGCATCCGGCTGCTGCTGGCCGAGCACATATTCCGGGTGCCCGCGCATCGGGTGCACGTTGTGGCGGGCGATGTGGGTGGCGGTTTCGGAACCAAGGGGGGGCTTTATCCCGAGGAAATCCTGGTTCTGTGGGCGGCCCGGCGCATTGGCCGGCCGGTCAAGTGGGTCTGCGATCGCAGCGAGGCTTTTCTTTCCGATTTCAACGGCCGTGATCAAATCGCCGACGCCCAACTGGCCTTGCTCAAGGATGGCACTGTGCTGGGAATGCGCGTTACGCTGAATCACGACCTGGGGTGCCAGCTCGGCCCATCCACCGCCCATCCTCCGCTGGTCGGAGCCCGCATGCTTTCGGGAGTGTATGCCTTTCCTGCCATGCATGTGGAAATCAACGGCATATTCACGCATAGCCGCACACTTACCACGTATCGCGGCGCCGGCCGTCCCGAGTCCACGATGGTGGTGGAACAGATGCTGGACATCGCTGCTGCGGAGCTTGGCCTCGACCCCGTGGACATCCGCCGGCGTAATTTTATCCGGCCCGATCAAATGCCTTATCACACGGCCATTAACGAGACCTACGATTGCGGCGAGTTCGAAGCCGTTATGGACATGGCGCTCGAGTTGGATCAATGGAGCGATTTCGAGGCGCGCAAGAAACAAAGCGAGGGAAAGGGCTTGTTGCGGGGGCGCGGCTTGTCCGTCTATATCGAGGTGTGCGCAACCATCAGCGACCGCATGGAAGTCCGTTTTGATGCCACCGGCGGCGTGACGATACTGGCGGGCACGTTTTCCTACGGGCAAGGGCATGAAACCAGCTTTGCGCAGATGGTGCACGAGTGGTTGGCCGTGCCGATCGATCGCATCCGCTACGTTCAGGGGGATACCGACAAGGTTGCCAATGGCCGAGGCAGTTTCGGTTCGCGCAGCATGACCGTGGGCGGCTCGGCGCTGTTGGCAGCCTGCAAAGAGATCATCGCGCGCGGCCGAAGTGTCGCGGCCATCTTGCTCGATTGCCAGGAGGACGACCTGGAGTTCGAGAGCGGCGTCTACAAGCACCGGGACGGCAGGATGATTACCCTGGATCGCGTGGCGCGGGTCACCTACGCCTGGGGAGCGTCCAAGCCGTTGCCGGCAGAGCTGTGGAACGGCCTTGAGGGCAGGGGGTATTTTTCGGCTAACCCCCAAAACTATCCCAACGGTTGCTATGTCGCCGAGGTTGAAGTCGACCCGGAGACGGGCATGGTCGCGCTGGACACGGTGGTGGCGGTCGACGATGTGGGAAACGTGGTCAATCCCCTGTTGCTGGAGGGCCAGATTCACGGCGGCATCGCCCAGGCGGCCGGCCAGGCCCTGAAGGAGCAGATCGTTCACGCGGACGACGGCCAGCTCATCACCGGATCCTTTACCGACTATGCCATGCCGAAGGCCAGGGATTTTCCACGCTTCATTACCGCGTTGCGGCCAGTGCCCACCAAGACCAACCCCCTGGGCGTCAAGGGCGGCGCGGAAACCGGCACGGTCGGGCTGCCGCCCGCCATCGTTTCCGCCGTGATCGATGCATTGCGTCCTTACGGCGTGCGGCATCTGGACATGCCGCTGACACCCTTGAAAGTCTGGCAGGCCATTGCCCAGGCCAGGAATACCGGCCAAAGCGCCCACGGCGCCGCGCCGCGGGGCAAGAATTGAAAATGGAGACTGTTTAAATGAATCTTACTGGAGAACAAAGCCTGCCTTTGGCACGAGAACGTGTCTGGACGGCGCTGATGGATCCGGAAACCTTGAAGGCGGCGATTCCGGGCTGCGAGTCGGTCGTGGATCAGGGCGATGGCAGCTACAAGGCCGTGGTCGTGGCCGCCATCGGGCCGGTGAGGGCCCGGTTCTCCGGAAAACTGAAGTTCCAGGATGTTCAGGCACCCACCCGCTATACGCTGGATTTCGAAGGTGACGGCGGGGTGGCGGGTTTTGCCAAGGGAAGCGCCGAGGTCGAGCTGGCCGAGGTCTCGGATCAAAGTACCAACCTGACCTACAAGGCGCAGGCCAGGATAGGCGGACGTTTGGCGCAAATCGGCTCGAGGCTGATCGATGCGACCGCCGCCCGCATGACCGCCCAGTTTTTCGACCGTTTGACTCAGCGCCTGACCGCTCCGGTTGCGCCACGGGATGCAGCACAGTCCGATGCGCAGGCCCAGGCCGAGCCCGTGGTTGCGCGGGCGGTTCCCGAAGCGGCGGACAAGGTTCGGGCCGGCAATGGCCGAGCCATGGTTTCAGTGCAGATGCCGGCGTGGACCTGGGCGTTCACCGTAATGGTGATTGCGCTATTGGCCGCCTACCTGGCGACGCGATAGGGAGGATGCGCTTATGTCCCGTTCTACAGTTACCATCACAGTCAATGGCATCGTGCATTCGCACGAGGTCGAGGCCAGGACGCTGCTTGTGCATTACTTGCGCGAGCACTGCTCCCAGAAAGGCGCGCACGTGGGTTGCGACACGACGCAATGCGGCTGCTGCACAGTTCACCTGGATGGGCGGAGCGTTAAGTCGTGCACAGTTCTGGCCGTCATGGTGGATGGCTGCGAAGTGACGACCATAGAAGGCCTGGGCACCGCAGCCCACATGCATCCTTTGCAGGAAGCCTTTCGCGAGCATCACGCCCTGCAGTGCGGCTATTGCACGCCCGGCATGGTGATGCAGGGCGTCGATATCCTGCGGCGCGGCTGCGCCGGCAACGAAGCGACGATACGGCACGAGCTTGAGGGGAATCTGTGCCGCTGCACGGGCTATCAGAATATCGTCGATGCCATTCATTCCTGCGCCGCCGCTAATCCCGTCACGATACCCATTGACGAGACCTGAATATGTACGACTTCAGCTATGTACGCCCGAGCAGTATTGACGAGGCAGCGAAAATTCTGCTTGGCGACCCCAACGCCCGTCCGCTGTCGGGCGGGCAAACCTTGATTCCCACGTTGAAGCAACGGTTGGCCAGCCCCACCGTGCTTGTCGATTTGCAAGACATATCCGAGTTGTACGGCATCGAGGTCGGCAGCACGCATGTTGCGGTCGGCGCCATGACGCGGCATGCAGAAGTGGCGGCGCATGCCGGTATAAAAAACGCCATACCCGCGCTGGCGTTTCTGGCTGGCGGTATTGCAGATTCACAGGTTCGCCATATGGGCACCATGGGCGGCTCCTTGTCCAATAACGACCCCGCCGCCGACTATCCCGCGGCGGTGCTGGGGCTTGGCGCCGAGTTGCGCACCAATCGCCGCACCATTGCCGCCGACGACTTCTTTACCGGCTTGTTCAGCACGGCGCTGGAGCCAGGCGAATTGCTGATGCAGATACGTTTCCCAATTCCTTCGCAGGCGGGCTATTGCAAGATACCCAATCCAGCGTCGGGCTTCGTGGTGGCCGGCTGCTTCATCGCAAGGACGGGGCCGGGCCGGGTGCGGGTGGCGGTCAACGGGGCGGGGCCCTGCGTGTTCCGCCAGCATGAATTCGAGCGCCGTCTAAGTCTGGAATTCGAACCCGCCGCGCTTGTCGATTGCACGCAGGCGCCGGAGGGTCTTAATTCGGACATTCATGCCAGTGCGTCCTATCGGGCCAATCTGGTGAGCGTGGCGGCCAAGCGTGCTCTGGCGTTTGCGCTTGGGATATTGGCGAAAGCCTGATGTTTTTTTGTTGCCTGGGAGTTTGAGGGGTATTTAATGAAGCTTATGTCGTTTTTTGTTCAGCATCGCGCCACCTTTGGCTTGGTCGAGGGGGAGCGGATTTTCGATCTTGGCGTGCGTCTGCAGGGCAATTGTCCTGATCTGCTTTTCGCCTTGCGGGGCGGCTGGCTGGGCCGTTTCGAGAATCTCGTGGCGGGCGCCCCAGCCGATTACCGGGCCGACGAGGTCACGTTCTTGCCAGTTATCCCGAATCCGCCCCGCATTTTCTGCGCAGGGCTCAACTACAAGGCGCATCGGGTCGAAGGGAACCGCCCGGACACCGCCGTCCCCGTAATTTTCACCCGTGTCGCGGAGTCCCAGACGGGGCATGGGCGGCCCTTGGTGTGCCCCATCGAATCGGATCAATTCGATTTCGAAGGTGAGATCGCCATCATCATCGGCAAGGGCGGGCGCCGGATTCCGCAAGACCAGGCCTACTCCCACATTGCAGGCATGTCTTGCTACAACGATGGCTCGGTGCGCGATTGGCAACTGGCCACTTCGCAATGGGCGCCGGGCAAGAATTTCCCGGCCACCGGGGCCTTCGGTCCGTGGATGGTCACCGCGGACGAACTGCCTCCCGACGCTCCGACGAGCCTGGTCACGCGTCTGAACGGCGTCGAGATGCAGCGCACCACCACCGACATGCTGACGTTCTCGATGCCCGAGCTGATCAGCCATATTTCAACGTTCACGACGCTGGAGCCGGGTGATGTGATCGTTACGGGAACGCCGGGCGGAGTGGGGCTGCGGCGCGATCCGCCCCTGTTCATGAAGCACGGCGACACGGTCGAGGTCGAGGTGCAAGGCATTGGCGTCTTGCGCAATCCGGTGACGAAGGAGGCGGCCTTATAGGCCCAGCATAGGAAACTCAAGCCCGGGCGGATCGTTCAGGCGCTGGCCGCCGGTCTTCCCGCGATTTCATCGCTAACTATTTAATGACTATTATGAACTCGATAAACATCAGTATGCAAAACCTGGCTGAGTCGAATGGCGCCTCCACAGCCGATGGTCTTTCTCCGGAAACCCGGCAGGCGCTCATGCTGGCCAGCACGGCCAATATCGCGAATGCTTTGCTCAAGCGAGGCTTTCGCAATACGTGCATGCTTGGGCTTTCACCGCTGTCGCCGGATCAGCCTCGCATGATCGGCCCGGCCTATACCTTGCGGTTCATTCCCGCCCGCGAAGACATAGACAGCCTGACGAACTACGGCAGCCTTGAAAACAAGCACCGCGTCGCCATGGAAGAATGCCCGGCGGGCAGCGTGCTGGTCATCGATGCGTTCGGCAATACGCGGGTCTCGTCCATGGGGGACATGATGGCCAGTCGCCTGAAAAAGCGCGGCGTGGCTGGTGTGGTCACCGACGGAGGCTATCGCGATACCAGCGGCATTAAAAGCACTGGCCTGCCGGCCTACCAACGGCAGGGGGCTTCGCCCGCGACGCCCATCGCGATGCATGCTCTCGAACTGAACCAGCCGGTCGGCTGCGCCGGTGTGGCCATTTATCCTGGCGACATCATTGTGGGCGATGCCGACGGCGTGGTGGTGATACCGCGTCATTTGGTCGATGAGGTTGCCGAGGAGGCCGGGGCCGCCGAGGAATACGAGGTTTTTGCCGCGTTGCACATTGAGAATGGCCGGTCGCTCATGGAGATGTTTCCGGCCACGCCGGAAAGCCTTAAAGAATACGAGCGTTGGGTGAAGGCGGGGCGCCCGTCATTGGCGGAGTTCATGGAATGACGACTGACATGAATACGATGAAGACGCTCGAGCTTCTGATCCATTCCACCGATCTCGATCCCGAGAAATGGGTGCTCTTTCCGGATTTCGGCCTGCGCCAGTATTTCCTGTGGAAGAACCCGGATACCAGCGCCAGCATTGCGCTGCTCGAGTTCGCGAAGGGCGGCCATATTCCGGTCAAGCATACGCATGCATCGAATCAGTTCATGTATTGCCTGGAGGGTGACTACGAGTACACGGATGTGGGCTTGCGTCTACGTCCCGGCTCGTTCTACATGAACCCGGTGGGGCATCCCCACGGCCCCACGCTGGCCCACGAGCGTAGCGTGCTTATCGAAATCTACGACGGACCCCACTATCATGAAAAGCCGGTGTTCCATACCGATGAGACGATCGGCGGTTTTCTGGCAAAGCCAGATTGAGCGCTTGCGTTTAACGGCTGGAAGTTTGGTGGGATTAGGCCGCGAACGGCACAGGCACACTGGGGCGGTTGTTGCCGCCTGGACTTCTAGCCTAGATATTTTTGTTGGATCGAGCCGATATGTTCCTGCATGCGCCGGATGGCGGCTTCTTTGTCGCCGTGCTCGAGTTCAGCGTACAGGCGTTCCAGTTCGTCGGTGTTGGCAGATTCGTTCCGATCCGTCATGGGACGGAACCACAAGCGAACTGATCGGTCCAGCAACTGGGCGGCAAAATCCGCCAACAACTTGTTGTTGGCGGCTTCGTACAAGGTTTGATGGAACAATCGATCGATTTCCATGGCGCCATAACGGTCGTTGTTTCGGTGCCGTTCCTTACCGGCTTCGATCAGTTGCTTCAGCTTGGACAGAAGCTCCGGCGTCGAGTGCTCAACGGCTAGGCCGGTCAGGTATGGTTCCACCAGTTGCCGGGAAGCAATGAGGTCCAGAAAGCCGTCCAGCGTTTCGGCCTTTACCAAAATGCCTTTGCGCGGCAGGATCTCCACCAGGCCCTCGCGATCCAACCGGTGGATGGCCAGATGAATGGGACTACGACCCAGGGACAAGGTTTCGCACAGGATCGCTACGTTGATATGTTCGCCCGGCGTCAACTGGTGCGTCAGGATCATTTTTTTGATGGCTATGTAGGCTTTGTCCGCCAGAGGCACGGTGATTGCCGGCTTTTTTTTCCTGGGGTTACGTGGCGTTGGGTGCACGGTGGGCATAGGACAGGGGCTTTCTGTACAAAACTGAAGGAACCGACGATACGTTTTTGACTTTGTCGTTCGCACTGTAGCACGGTTGCGGGGTGCTGAAGCGGCCAGAGCCATCTGGCCTGCCAGGCTTGACGGTGTGACTGCGCCAGTGCGGAGCGCGGCGCGCGGCCGGGCCCCGGTTTCGCGCGCTATGGCTGTGCCGACATGCGGGTCAAGCGCTGCCGCCTATGCGGGCCTGAGCCTGGATTTCCCGCCGGATTTCGGGTTTGGCCAGCCCTTTGATTTCGATGAGGGCGCATGCCGGGAAGTCGCCAGTGAAGAATTCCTTGCGGGCTTTCCACACACCTTGATTGCCTTTGATGTTGGTGACGAAGATGGTCATGGTGACGACGTCGTCCATTTTGCCGCCGCCGGCTTCGACCAGGTTTTTGATTTTGCCGAAAATGACCTTGGCTTGTTCGTATTCGTCGTTGCCGAGTATGGTTTCGCCGTCGTTGGCGCGCGAGGTGAGCCCGGACAGATACAGGGTGTCGTCCACTTTAAGGCAGTTGGACCAAAGGCCAGGCGCGGCTTCCGCAACGTTGGGACTGATGACGCGGTTTTTTTTCGACATGGGGATCTCCTGATTTCGATTTGTGAAATAACAGTGATATTTTACTGTTACGCAATGCTAAATGACTTTGCGGCGAAAATCAAGGGGTTCTTGCCGTATTGAAAATTCGGGGATTTCAGGCGCGGGCGAGAATGGCTTGAGCGCGCAGCAGGACAGGCTTGTCGACCATTTTGCCGTCGATGGCAAGGGCCGCCCCGTGGGCCGAAGCGGCTGCTTCCACGATGCGTTTCGCCCACTGTATTTCCTGCTCCGAGGGCCTGAAAGTGTCGTTGACGGTGGCAATTTGCCGCGGATGTATGCACAGCTTGGCGCCGAACCCGAGGCTTTTGGCGCGCAGCGTATCCGCACGCAGCGCGGCCAGGTCTTGCAGCGACGCAGTGACGCCGTCAACCGGGCTTTGAATGCCTGCGACCCGAGACACCAGAACCAACTCGGAGCGGTAATGCAGCAAGGCTTCGCCATCGTCCGGGATTCCCATGTCGAGCTGGAAATCGATTGAGCCGAACATCAGCCGTTCCACGCCTCCGCACTGGGCTATGGCATAGGCATTCCACATGCCCTTGGCCGATTCGATCAATGGCAAGAGGGGGATATGGCCGCCGAGCTGTTTGACGATGAACTCGATATCCCCCGCCTGTTCGGCCTTGGGCAGGACGATGCCCGCCGCGCCGGCGGTTCGGCACATCTGCAGATCGTCGCGGAACCACTCGGTTTCGATGCCGTTGATCCGGACGAGTGCCGGCGGCAGGGCGGCAAGATGCTGAGAGACGCTATCGCGAGCGGACTGCTTGTCCTGCGGCGCCACAGCGTCTTCCAGGTCGAGGATGACTGCGTCGGCGCCGCTGCCGAACGCTTTGGCGTAGCGGTCCGGGCGAGTGCCGGGCACGAAAAGATAGGAGCTGGCGGGTGTCGTTTGCATGGATGGGAATGATGTCGATAAGTAAATGTGTGAATCACGCAATCCAGCTGCCAATGGTGGGCGTGTTGGCCACGTTCCAGATATTACGGAAAGCCTGGCGCATTTGCATTTCGTCCGCGGCTCCCGAGAAGCGTGCGAGCCGCAGCGCCTTTTCTTCCACTTCGGAGCGCGACAAGTTATTGCCGGGATCGCCCTTGGGTTCGT
>JBEBXF010000127.1:0-8431 GCA_040391725.1 Eoetvoesiella caeni
CTATTTGGCGCAATGAACTGAATGATGCAAAGCTGTGATAGAGGAAACACCATGCGGCGTTTCGAGCAGAAATCCATATTGGTCACCGGTGGCGCGGCTGGAATAGGTCTTGCCGCGGCACAATGCTTTATCCGGGAAGGTGGCTACGTAACCCTGGTCGACATTGACGAGGGCGCTCTGCGGCAAGCTGTCGAAATAGCGACGAAGCCGGTTTCTGTACTGGAGCCGCTTATCCGGTAGATGGGGGAGCCAGCGCAGGGCCGGCTCGCCATATTCAAAAATCGTGAATTGCCGGTTCGCATTGGCATGCCTCATCCCGAGGCCGGCAGGGCCCTCCGCGCCTGTAGTACCATGAGAAATCAAAGCGGGTGCGAACCGAAATTCGCTTGCCAGGAGTTCCCTTCTTATGACGCGGAGCTCTTTTTTACGCACGACCGGCATTCTTGAGCCGTCCAGTGCGTGTTTTGCCAAGGAAATACCACCATGACGCCATCGATAGTTGTCGCCGACACACCGCGGCTGACCTCCCTTTCGCACGGGGGCGGCTGCGGCTGCAAGATCGCGCCGGGCGTGCTTTCCGAGTTGCTGGCCAAGATGCCGATGGGGCAGGTGTATCCGAACCTGCTGGTGGGCACCGAAACCTCGGACGACGCGGCGGTGTACAAGCTGAACGCTGAGCAGGCGTTGATTGCCACGACCGATTTTTTCATGCCCATCGTGGACGATCCCTACGATTTCGGGCGAATCGCGGCCACCAACGCGCTGTCCGACGTCTATGCCATGGGCGGGTCGCCCGTCATGGCCCTGGCCATCGTGGGCATGCCGATCAATGTGCTGCCCAGGGATGTCATCGCGCGCATCCTCGAGGGCGGCGCCTCGGTATGCGTCCAGGCCGGCATTCCGGTCGCGGGCGGCCACTCCATCGACTCGGTCGAGCCCATCTACGGGCTGGCGGTCATGGGCCTGGGGCATCCGGATCGCATCAAGCGCAACAGGGACGCCCGCGCCGGCGACGTGCTGATCCTCGGCAAGGCGCTGGGTGTGGGGGTGCTGTCGGCGGCGCTCAAGAAGGGCATTCTGGACGAGGCGGGCTATGCGGCGATGCTGGCCTGCACGACCCGCCTGAATACGCCCGGCATCGCCTTGTCGGCGCTGGCGGACGTGCATGCCGTGACCGATGTGACGGGTTTCGGCCTGCTCGGCCATGCGGTCGAAATGGCGCAGGGGGCGGGGCTGACCGCAACCATACGTCTGGACGACTTGCCGTGGCTGCCGGGCGTTTGCGAGCTGGCGGCCCAGGGAGTGGTGACCGGCGCGTCGGGCCGCAACTGGGCGGCGTACGGCGCCGCCGTCGATCTGCCCATCGGGCTGGACGACGCTTCTCGTGCCTTGTTGACGGATCCGCAGACTTCGGGGGGGCTGATGGTAGCCTGCGCCCCCGAGGCGGCGGCCCGAGTACTGGATATCTTCCAGTCCGAGGGCTTCGGCCAGGCGGCCGTGATCGGCCGGTTCGACGCCGGCGAGCCTCGGGTTCGAGTCATATAGCTTTTCCGGGCTTTGGCCGCTGCCGCAAGTTTGCGGTATAGTCACCGCTATATAGTCAACAATATAGCGGTGTCGTGATGAAGAACGAGTCGCGCCTGAAAGGGCGGCTGGAAGTGGAAACGGAGCTGGGGGCCTTTCTTGGGGGCACCCGCATCCGCCTGCTCGAAGGGATTGCGCAGCATGGTTCCATTACCCAGGCCGCCAAGGCCGTGCCCTTGTCGTACAAGGCGGCCTGGGACGCCATCGACGCCATGAACAATCTGGCCGACCAGCCGCTGGTCGTTCGCACGGCGGGCGGCAAGCATGGCGGCGGTACCCAACTGACCGATTACGGCCGGCGGGTCGTGGCGCTGTACCGGGCCCTGGAGGCGGAATACCAGGGCGCCCTGGATCGCCTGGCCGCGGGCATGAACGAGGGCGAGGCGGGCAGCTTCGATCAGTTCCGCCATTTGCTCAGGCGCATGTCCATGCGCAGCAGCGCGCGCAATCAGTTCGCCGGCGTGGTTTCCGGACTGCGCATGGGCGAAGTGGACTGCCAGGTAAGCATCCGGCTGGATGATGTGAACGAAATCGTGGCGGTCATTACCCGCGAGTCCGCCGAAACCCTGGAGCTGGAAGTCGGCAAAGAGGCCTATGCGCTGGTCAAGTCTTCGTCGGTGCTGCTGATGACCGACGCGGATGTGCGCACGAGCGCGCGCAACCAGCTTTGGGGCGAGATCGAGCGCGTTCATGCCGGCCCCGTCAACACCGAAGTCGTCCTGAGCCTGGCGCAGGGCAAGTCGGTCTGCGCCGTGGTTACCCAGGACAGCGCCGAACGGCTCGAACTTGCGCCGGGCGGACGAGCTTGCGCCATCTTCAAGGCGTCATCCGTCATCGTGTGTCTTTGACTGTTAAAAGAGGAAGGAAAAATGTCTGTGATCCGCAATAAATTCATTGTCCTGGCTGCCGCGGTGGTCGTGTCGATGCCGGCTATGGCCGATGAGGTCCAGGTCGCCGTCGCGGCCAATTTCACGGCGCCCATGCAGGCGATTGCCGCTCAGTTCGAAAAGGACACGGGCCATACCGCCAAGCTGTCGTTTGGCTCGACCGGCAAGTTCTATGCGCAAATCCAGAACGGCGCGCCGTTCGAGGTGTTCCTGGCGGCGGACGCCAAAACGCCGGCCAAGCTGGACGCGGAGAAGGCCACGGTGCCAGGCAGCCGGTTTACCTACGCCAAGGGCACGGTGGTCTTGTGGAGCAAGGACGACAAGCTGGTCGATGCCAAGGGCGAGATCCTGAAAACCGGCAATGCGGCGCATCTGGCCATTGCCAATCCCAAGACCGCGCCGTATGGGGCCGCCGGGGTGCAGACCATGGAAAAACTGGGCGTGATGGACAAATGGAAGGACAAGCTGGTTCAGGGCGAAAACATCGCCCAGACCTATCAATTCGTGGCGACCGGCAATGCGCCGCTGGGCTTTGTGGCCTTGTCGCAAGTGTTCAAGGACGGCAAGATCACCAGCGGTTCGGCCTGGATCGTGCCCGAGAAATTCCACGATCCCATCCTGCAGGATGCCGTGCTGCTTGAAAAGGGCAAGAACAATCCTGCCGCGACCGCGCTGCTCAAGTACCTGAAGGGCGACAAGGCTCACGCCATCATCAAGTCCTACGGCTACGGTCTGTAAGCACCGCGGCGTTTCATGAGCGCGGTCGATCTTTCGGCGCTTTGGCTTACGCTGGAGCTGGCCCTGGTGGTAACGGCGATTTTGCTGGTGGTGGGAACGCCGATAGCCTGGTGGCTGGCGCGCACGCCATCGCGCTGGAAGGGGCCGGTGGGCGCGCTGGTGGCATTGCCGCTGGTGCTGCCGCCCACGGTGCTGGGTTTTTATCTGCTGGTCGTCATGGGCCCGAACGGGCCGGTCGGCCACCTTACGCAGGCGCTGGGGCTGGGGCACTTGCCGTTCACGTTTCCGGGCCTGGTGGTTGCCTCGGTGCTGTATTCCATGCCGTTCGTGGTCCAGCCCATCCAGAACGCCTTCGAGGCCATGGGAGAGCGTCCGCTGGAAGTGGCCGCCAGTTTGCGCGCTTCGCCGCTGGATGCGTTTTTCAGTGTTGCCCTGCCGTTGTCCCGCTCGGGTTTCCTGACGGCGGCGATACTCGGCTTCGCTCACACCGTTGGCGAGTTCGGGGTCGTGCTGATGATAGGCGGCAACATTCCCGACCGGACGCGGGTCGCGTCGGTGCAGATCTACGATCATGTCGAAGCCATGGAGTACGGCCAGGCCCACTGGCTTGCTGGCATCATGGTGGCGATCAGCTTTCTGGTGCTGCTGTTGCTGTATACCCGGCGCGGCAAGCAGGGATGGTCGGTATGATCGAAGCGCGTTTCAAGGTGGAACATCCGGGTTTTACGCTGGATGTGGATCTGCATTTGCCGGAAAAGGGCGTGACGGCCTTGTTCGGACCTTCGGGTTCGGGCAAGACGACGCTGCTGCGCTGTGTTGCGGGGCTGAACCGCGCGCCGCAGGGGCGTTTGGTGGTGGACGGGCAGGTCTGGCAGGATACGAGCGCAGGGGTCTTTCTGGCGCCGCACAGGCGGCCGATGGGGCTGGTGTTCCAGGAGGCCAGCCTGTTCGCCCACCTGTCCGTGCGCAAGAACCTCGAGTACGGCATGAAGCGGGCGGGCAACAAGGCGGGCGAGGAGTTTGCCGGCATTGTCGACCTGCTGGGCATCGGCGCCCTGCTGGAGCGTTCGCCCGGAAAGCTGTCGGGCGGCGAGCGCCAGCGTGTGGCGGTGGCGCGGGCCCTGCTGACGCGGCCGCGCCTGTTGCTGATGGACGAGCCGTTGGCGGCGCTGGACATCAAGCGCAAACACGAGATCCTGCCTTATCTGGAAAGATTGCACGACGAACTGGACATTCCGATTCTTTACGTCAGCCATGCGCCCGACGAGGTCGCCCGCCTGGCTGATCACCTGGTGTTGATGGAGGCGGGCCGCGTGGCGGCCAGCGGCGGTTTGCGCGACACCTTGGCGCGCACCGATCTGCCCTCCATATTCCTGGACGATGCCGGCGTGGTGCTGGAAACCCAGGTGGGCAGTCACGAAGGAGACGGCCTGACCCGGTTGGATTTCGCGGGCGGACGGCTGTATGTGTCGCAGCGCCCCGAGGCGGTCGGCAGCCGGCTGCGCTGCCGGATCAATGCGCGCGACGTGAGCGTGGCTCTGACCGCCAGCGCCGACAGCAGCATCTTGAACCTGCTGCCCGCGACGGTGGCCGAAGTGGCGCCGACGGACACGCCGGGGCATGTATTGCTGCGCCTGGAACTGGCGGGCGGAGACACGCTGCTGGCCAGGATTACCGCGCGTTCGCGCGATGCGCTGGATATCCGGCCCGGGACGGCCGTCGTGGCCCAGGTGAAGGCGGTGGCCCTGCTGGGCTAGGGCTGACAACACGTTGGGGTGACAGGCCCCAAGCCAAGCCTCATGACGTGGTCGAAGGCTAGGCCGCCCTGAGCATCTGGTTGATCTGGGGCAGGCACGACCCGCAACCCGTGCCGCACTTGAGGGTTTCCTTGATCTGCGCCAGGCTCAGGCCTTTGGCGATGGCTTGCGTGATGGCCTGGTCGCTCACGTTCTCGCAGGTGCATACGATGCGGGCGCGGCTTGCGGCGGGGCCCCGGCCCATGAGGACCTGGGTGGCGCTTTCGGGGGCGATGCCGCTTTCGGCCCACATCAGCAAGGCTTCATGGGCGCGGGTATCGCCGGCCAGCAGGAAGGCGTCGATGCCGTGTTCCGCGCGCTGGATCCGGCGCACCAGCCCGTGCGACGGGTCGTCGAAGGCCAGGTCGGCCTGCTCCAGGTTCAGGTCGCCGATGAGTTCGGCCAGCAGCGAGGGGTCGGCGGCCGTCGCCGCCAGCCGCAGCCGAACGCCTTCGCCGCCCACGGCGGAGGGCAGGATCACGGCGTAGGGAAACACCTTGAGCCATTTGGCGAGCCTGCTTCGCCAGGGGCTTATCGAGCCTCGCACCCATGCGCAGGCCCGCCAGGGGTATTTCACGGCTTCGACTCCAACGGCGCTGTGCTTGAGCTCCGGCTGGTGCGAGATGGGGTCGCGCGCATTGCCGGCCAGGGCGTTGACGCCGTCTCCGGCCATGAAGCCGCTGCCCCAGTGCATGGGCATGTAGGCCTGGCCGGACTGGATATCCGGGGAGGCGCGGGCAGGCACGACGACATGGCCGCGGCGGGATTTGACCTTGACCAGGGCGTCGTCGTCGAGGCGATAGCGCCGCATGTCGGCCGGGTTCAGGGCGATGAAGGGTTCTTCCGCGTGCCTCGTCAGCGAAGGAACGAGGCCGGTGCGGCTCATGGTGTGCCATTGGTCGCGCAGCCTGCCGGTGGTCAGGTGCAGCGGAAACTGCGCCGATACCTTCTCCGCGACGGGGGTGTAGCCGACGTCGAGGAAATTGGCCCGTCCGGTTTCGGTGGGGAAGCGGCCGTCTTCATACAGGCGCGCGGCGCCTTGCCGGCTGGCGGAGTAGGGCCATTGTTGCGGGCCTTCGGCGTCCAGCACTGCGTGGCTCAGCGCGCTGTAGTCGAGATCGCGCCCTTTGGTTGTGCGTGCGTGCTCGTCGAAGATCCGCGCTTCGTCTGGGTAATCGAACAAAGCGGCCTTGGCCGGCGCGATGCGCCCGGCCAGCCGCCGGGCGACGGCGCAAGCCAGCTTCCAATCGGCCATTGCCTCGCCGGGCGGCGCGATGGCCGCTCGCACACGGCTGATGCGCCGTTCCGAGTTGGTGACCGTGCCTTCCTTTTCGGGCCAGGTCGCCGCCGGCAGAACCAGATCGGCATAGGCCAGGGTCTCCGTGTTGGCGAAGGCCTCCTGCACGATGACCATCTCGGCCCTTTGCAGTGCAGCCCGCACCCTGGCTTGATCCGGCAAGGATTGGGCCGGATTGGTGGCGGCGATCCAGAGCACTTTGATCCTGCCGTCGAGCAGGGCATCGAACATGTCGATGGCGGTGCGGCCCGGGGCGTCGGGCAGCTCGTCCACGCCCCAAAGATCGGCGACTTCCTGGCGATGCCGGGCATTGGCCGGGTCGCGGTGGCCGGGCAGCAGCGTTGCCATACCGCCGGCTTCCCGCCCGCCCATGGCGTTGGGCTGCCCGGTCAGCGAAAAAGGCCCGGCGCCTTTCATGCCGAGCTGCCCGGTGGCCAGGTGCAGATGGATGAGCGCCGCGTTCTTGGCGGTGCCGCTGCTGGATTGGTTGAGCCCCATGGTATAGAGCGACAGGGCCGATCCGGCGCAGCCGAACCATTGCGCGGCACGGACGATATCGCCGGCCGGCACGCCGCAGATGTCCTGCACGGCGCGCGGCGTGAATTCGTGGATGCGTTGCTTGAGTTCCTTGAATCCTTGGGTGTGATGTTCGATATAGCGTTTGTCGATCAAGTCTTCCCAGACCAGCACGTTCAACATGGCATGGAACAAGGCCACATCCGTGCCCGGCGCAACGGCCAGGTGCAGATCGGCGATGTCGCAGGTGTCGGTGCGGCGCGGGTCGATCACGATGATTTTCATCTCCGGACGCGCCGCCTTGGCCGCGCTCAGGCGGCGGAACAGCACCGGATGGGCGTAAGCCATGTTGGAGCCGGCGATCATGACGGTGTCGGCGTGATCCAGATCGTCGTAGCAGGCGGGCGGAGCGTCGGCGCCCAGCGTGGCCTTGTAGCCCGACACCGCGCTGGACATGCACAGCCGCGAATTGGTGTCGATGTTGTTGGTGCCGACCAGGCCGCGTGCCAGCTTGTTGAAGACCGCGTAGTCCTCGGTAAGGAGCTGGCCCGAAAGATAGAAGCCCACGGCATCGGAGCCGTGTTCCCGGATGACCTGGGCCAGTTTCGCGGCGGCGGTGTCGAACGCGGCGTCCAGCGCCATGGGCTGGAGGGCCTCGCCCTTGCCGGGGCGCCATTGCGCGGTCAGTATGCGGCTGCCGTCGCTGCGCACGGTTTCGGGCAGCGCCATGCCTTTGCTGCAGAGCTTGCCCCGGTTTGACGGGTGGTCGGGGTCGCCGGCGATGTGCACCACTTGCTGGCCGGCGGCGTGTATTTGCACACCGCAGCCGGTGCCGCAATAGCAGCAAACCGATGCGACGCTGCGTATTGCGGCGCCGGGCCTCGGCCCGGACATGCTTGTGGCCGGTGCGTTCACGACTTCAGCCCTATGCGGAAAGGTTCAGGTAGATGCGTTCGCCGTCGACCCGTACCGCTATCTTGTGAACCCGGCCTTCGTCCGGCGCTTGTGCCTGGCCGTCCTCCAGGTCGATGGTCCAGCTGTGCAGCGGGCAGGTGACGGCGTGCCCGTGAACCAGGCCGCAGGAAAGCGGACCGCCCTTGTGGGGGCAGCAGTCGACGATGGCAAAGATCCGGTCGTCCGAGCTGCGGAACACCGCGATGTCGTCATGCCCCGCGCGTTTGACGATGCGGGCTCCCAGGGCGGGTATGTCGCCGATGTTGCACACGGGCGTCCATTCGGAAAGTAAGGTTGCGTTCATGGTCGTCCTAGATGTGAAGAGCTTCGAATTCGCGGCGGGTCGCGGGGCTTTCAATGCGTTCGGCCCAGGGGTCGGTTTCGAACGACAGCGCGAACTTCAGGCGGGCATAGAGTTCGGCGCGGCCGGCGGGGTCGTCGACCACGCGCGCCTTGGCGTGATCCAGGCCGACGCGGCTCAGGTAGTGGCAGGTGCGTTCGAGGTAGAACGCTTCCTCGCGATAAAGCTGCAGGAAGGCGCCGCTGTATTCCAGCACTTCGTCATGCGTTTGAACCTTGGCGAAGAATTGCGCCACCTCGGTCTTGATGCCGCCGTTGCCGCCCACATACAGCTCCCATCCCGAATCCACGGCGATGAT
>JBEBXF010000128.1:0-8377 GCA_040391725.1 Eoetvoesiella caeni
ATTGGTCTACGTGGACGGTAAGGCAGTCATCCCTGAACGTCCTGGAGCAGGTATCGAGTGGAACGAGGAAGCGGTCGAGCGTTTCTCGATTTGATGGCAAACACCCGCTCGACCCTGCCGGCACGGTCAAGCGGGTAGGCGGCCATGTTTGGTCAGGCCTGTTTGCTCGCCAGCAATACCCCCGTCAAATATCCCACCGAGGCCGCGAACTTGCCCTTGTAGTTGGCATCGATCAAGGGATCCAGTTTGTCGTGCACCATGGCGTGCAGGCCGCCCTTGATCTTCCCGCTTTCCTTGTCTTTTTTCAGCTTCCAGTCGCCGGCGTGCTGGAAGTTGCTCATGATGTAGGTCCAGCCGTTGATTTCATCCACGGCATGCAGGCCGGTCGCCTCGGCGCCCGCCGGGGTGGAAAGGATGCGCGCCAGTTGCCGGGTGTCCACGTTGGAGGCCCACAGGAAATTGTTGACGTGCAGGCTGGTGTCTTCGCCGATGAATAAGGTGCGCAGCTTTTCCGAAAACTTGATGTTGTCGGGGTTGGCGATTCTGTCGGGGTCGGCCAGGTTGCCCAGGGCGTCCGGCGTATCCAGCATCTTGCCGATCAGCGCGGCGGGGGCCGCCATGTCCACCGGCACCCAGTCGCTGTCGATGGGCTGGCCGTCGGCGTCTTGCTGGCCGCCTTTCAGGTTCAGCGCATAGACCGCGCCGGCTTCAGGGCCTTGCACCTTGATATCGCCGGATCCGTTCAGCATCGAGGCGTTGATGTACGACATGGCCGAATAGGCGATTTTGTCGCGGGCATTGACGGTCGTGCCTTCCATTTTCGTAAAGCCCATGCTGGCTCCTTTCAGCGCCGCATACCGGTGGGTTTCCAGGAAGGCCGCGGCTTTCTCCATGCCGGGCTTCAGCTTGATCCAGTTGGTTTTTCCCGAGTAGGGGATCTGGGTGAAGCTGGAGTCTTGCGGATCCTTGGTGCGCACCTCGGCAATATCGTCGATTTTCAGTTTATCGGCCAGGGCCTGTATTTCGGCGCTCGTGGCATGGCCCAGCTTGATCCAGCTAAGATTGGCGGAGCCAGGGCCATCGCCGCTGGTCTGGCGCCATTTGGCGGCGTAAAGCGTGCCGGCGGAAAGATCGGCGGACTTGTCGGCGATGAACATGAACAGGCCGCCGTTGGTGGCGTCATCTCCCATCAGTGCAGTGCGGCTATCGGGCATGACCTGGATCAGCTCATGCGAAATTCGGCCCAGACAGTAGTGCTTCTTGACGGTGCCCGTGCCGTCGGGATGCACGGTGATTTCGGGCATGTGTCCATAGTGGTAGGGATTGGCCTTGGCCGGGTCGGCATAAAGGTTCTGGCTGAATGCGCGAAACTGTTTGTTGTTGTCGATGGCCAGCGCATCGGGCTCGTATTCTTCGCTGGACAGGTGCGTGTTCCAGGGCGATAGGCTGGCGCCGCAGGTAATCCAAAGCCCGTGCGCTTCCGATGTGTCCACGGTTCTGTATTGCACCAGGCTCAGATGGCCGGTGGCTGGGTCCTGGTCCAGCGTCAGCACGGCCACCGGCGAGGGCATGGTGCCGTACATATCGTCGCCTTTCTGGTTCCGGCTCAGGTATTCGAACTGGACGACGGCGAAGACCGGCTTGCCTTTTATGCCGCCGACTTTGGCGTTTTCGAGAGCCAGCAGCGACGTGCCGTCGGGGCAATCCGAGAAAAACGGGCGTTCTTTGCCCGGCACCGATCTGTCGATAATGGGCCGGCCGTCGATGTCGAGGTAACCGCCCGCCAGGATGCTGCCTCCCTTGCCGTCCGGCACCATGTCGCCGGTATTGAAGAAGGGGTTGTAGGCCAGCTTCACATCGTGCGTGCCGCCGTCGCTGTAGCGGATCTTCAGCGTTGATCCGACCGATGTCGTGGCCATGGCCGCCGGATTGTCCAGTGAGGGGGCTGGCATGCCGATGAATTGCGCCGAGACATAGCCGGCTTTCCTTCCGGCGGCGCCCGCCGTGCCGGGCTTTGCCAATATGCCCACGGTGCTCAAGGCAAGGGGCAGCATCGGCGCGCCCGCAAGAAGTTTCAACGCTCTGCGGCGCGATGGATGGTGCTGATCCTGCATGGTTTCTTCCTGTGGATATGGACTTAACGCCTATCGTAGGAGGCAATCATGACAGTTTTTAGATGTATCGCTTTGGGATGTGGATTGGGTGTACAGAAATTCGAGACTAAAAAAAATCGCCTTGACGGGCGCTTTTTTTACAGTTCTGTTTACTGGTGCCGACGGCGAGACTCGAACTCGCACAGCTCTCGCCACTACCCCCTCAAGATAGCGTGTCTACCAATTCCACCACGTCGGCTGTACCATACAAAACTTTTTTGCCGCGCCGCCAGCCTGCTTGTTTGCAACCTGCGCCACAGCAAAGAGCGATATTCTAGCATGAATTTTGCAAGGCATTTCAACCACCTGCTTTAATTCAAGCTGCGCCTTTCTTCCGCCTGCGTGCCGCTGCACGACTATGGCGGGAAGGCGCTTCGCGCCATCCGCATTGGCCGCCACCAATATGAGCGGCCAATGCGGAGGCGATTTTTACTTGGAGGCGGCGGGAGCGCTGCCGGCGTCGGCGGGCTTGGAAGCCGGGGCCTTCGCGGCCTGCTCGGCTGAAGATGCCGAAGGTACCGAGGGAACGGCGCTGGAAGCATTTGCCGCGGGTTTGTCGGCGGGCGCCGGTGCGCTGCCCGGCACGGAAGGTACGGCGGAGCCTTGAGGGGCTACCGGCGCAGGCGCCGCGGGCTGCTCTTTGAAGCCCTGCATGATGCCGCCGTCGAGGATGGAGTTGGTCGTATGGTGGGAAACATAAGCCAGCCCGATGGTCGAAGCGAAAAAGATGATGGCGGCCCACTTGGTGGTACGCGACAGGAAGTTGGCCGCGCCGCTGGCGCCGAACAGGCTGCCGGCCGAGCCGCTGCCGAACGAAGAGCCCATGTCGGCGCCCTGGCCCTGTTGCAACAGCACGAGCACGATGATACTTAGCGAGGAAATAACCTGAATCGCCAGCAGGACAGATGTCAACCAATGCATTTAAAAACTCCGAAGCCTATGCGGCCGCTATACGTAAGAACTCTTCCGCCACCAACGATGCGCCGCCGACCAGGGCGCCATCGATATCGGGCATGGCAAACAGGCTGGCCGCATTGGCCGCCTTGACGCTGCCGCCATACAACACGCGCACGCCGGGCGCACCCAGCGCCGACAACAAGGCGCGTATGCCGGCATGGACTTCCTGGGCCTGATCCGGCGTGGCGGTACGCCCCGTGCCAATGGCCCACACAGGTTCGTAAGCCAATATGATTTGGCCGACAGCCTGGGCGCCCAGCGCCAGCACCGGCGCCAACTGGCGAGCGATGATTTCGTCGGTACGGCCGGCTTCCTGTTCGTCGAGGGTTTCGCCCACGCACACCACGGGAGTCAGGCCCGCCGCCAATGCGGCAACCGCCTTGTCGGCCACCAACTGGTCGGTTTCACCATGCAGCGCACGGCGCTCGGAGTGACCCGCCAGTACCCAGCGGCAGGCGAAGTCGCCAAGCATGGCGCCGGACACTTCACCCGTATAGGCGCCTTGCGCATGCGCGCTCAGGTCCTGGGCGCCCCACGAAATGGCACTACCCTGCAGAATATTCTGAACCTGGGCAAGATACGGAAACGGCGCGCATACGGCCACCTCGCAATGGCCGACGGCATCTGCGCCGGCGCGCAATCCT
Organism: Eoetvoesiella caeni; assembly: GCA_040391725.1. GTDB lineage: Bacteria > Pseudomonadota > Gammaproteobacteria > Burkholderiales > Burkholderiaceae_B > Eoetvoesia > Eoetvoesia caeni_A. The sequence goes on from JBEBXF010000128.1 coordinate 3,755, forward strand.
GCCAGCAAGGAAGCATTGCCGGCAAGATTGCCGTGCATTTTCCAGTTGCCCATGACAAGACGCTTGCGCGGCCCGGAAACCCCCGATTCGGAAACACCCATTTAAACTTTCGCCTCAAACCTGTATTTTACAAGCCCGCCCGGCCAAAGACCGGAAAACGGAACAACCGGGCATTGTAGCGTGTTAAGGGGTAAATCTCCTAATACAGGACGAATCGCGGGGGCCAACGCGGCCCCCGCTGCAGCGGCCCCCGCAAAAGCTACAGGGTGAGGATGATTTTTCCGATCTGCTCGCCCGCTTCCATCATGGCGTGCGCATCGCATGCCTGAGCCAATGGGAAGGTGGCATGGACGATGGGCTTGATCTTGCCTGCCTCGAGCAAGGGCCAGACATGCTTCTTCAGCGAACGGGAGATCTCCCCCTTGAACTCGACCGGGCGCGGACGCAGCGTCGAGCCGGTAACCGTGAGGCGGCGGCGCATGACCTGGTTGAAATCGACGGTGCCCTTGGGGCCGCCCAGCAGGGCGATGATGACGACGCGGCCCTCATCGGCCAGGCACTTGAGATCTCGGTTCACATAGTCGCCGGCAACCATGTCCAGAATCACGTCCACGCCCTTGCCCTCGGTCAGCGCCTTGATTTCTTCGACATAGTCCTGGCTGCGGTAATTGATGCCCTTGACCGCTCCCAGTTGCTCGACGGCGCGCGCACGCTCGTCGCTGCCCACGGTGGCGTAGACCGTGTTTCCCATGGCCGTGGCCAGTTGCACGGCGGTCGTGCCGATGCCGCTGGCGCCGCCATGCACCAAAAGCGCCTCGCCTTTCGCCAGCCGGCCGCGATCGAAGACATTGCTCCAGACGGTGTAATAGGTTTCCGGCAATCCCGCCGCTTCGATGCCGGACAAGCCCTTGGGAATCGGCAAGCACTGCAAGGCCGGGGCAACGCAATATTCGGCATAGCCGCCGCCTGCCACCAGGGCGCACACCTTGTCGCCCACGGCCAGGCCGGCAGCCGCGGCATCGCCGCCGACGATCTCGCCGGCTATTTCAAGGCCGGGCAAATCGGAGGCGCCCGGCGGGGGCGGATAATTGCCCGCGCGCTGGAAGGTGTCGGGACGGTTCACGCCCGCCGCCGTCACCTTGATAAGCACCTCTCCCGCCGCCGGCTGCGGCATGGGCCGTTCGACCAGCTTCAGCACCTCGGGCCCACCGGGGCTGGAAATTTCCACTGCTTTCATCTTGGCTCCTGGCTATATGGTTTTGCAAAGTCCTTATTATTACCCACGTGGAGCCGGGTCGGGATTACCCAGAATCAAACAGACCATCGCCTCGATCGAGGCGTCATCCACATCGTCCTCCTTCGGGCGCAGATGATAATGAATGGCATACCCGTCCAAAGCCATGATGAGGATCTGAGCGATGCGGGTTCCCTGGAACAGCTTCAGGCGGCCGGGCGAAAGGATGGATTCGAGCACGGCGGTGATCCGCTCTTCCAGCCAATTGACCAACGTGGGCCGGTATTGATCCACGGGCAAGGCGGACGATAGCGCCTGCATGATATTGTTGACGAATCCGTTTTCTTCGGACGGAATGTCGCGCCACAGCGCGCGGATCAGGGTTCGAAGCTTGCCGCGGGAATCGGGGACTTGCGCGATGTCGGCCTCGAGCCGGGCGATTCTTGCGCGCATCCAGGGCTCGTAAATGGTGTACAGGATATCGAGCTTGGAATCGAAATAAACGTAAAGATTGGCTTTCGAGACACCCGCTGCCTTGCTGATGGCCGTCAGCGCGGTCGCGGAATAGCCTTGAGCCGAAAACAGCTCGAAGGCCGCGTTCAGGATCGCATCGCGAACCTCGGTTTTTTTTATCTGGGCCATACCCATCCCGCCAAGAAGGCAATAAAACGGACACGAGGCTCAAACCCGCGATGTGCCTTTCCGTTCAATGACACCACCCCCGTTAAAGCGCCATAAACCGTAACGAAGACTATTCCCGGAGTGTAAACCTTCCTGCCGGGTAATAGTCGTGTTACCATCTTGCGCTCGGAAGGTTGGCAGAGTGGTCGAATGCACCGGTCTTGTTAAATCGAGCGTTGTTGTGGAAACACACCAAATGTAAGGAGTCAAATTCGGAGAAGCCCCTGGTGCGCCGTGCCGGCACCGAGGTAACGCCGAGCGAAGCCCGGCTCGCGCCGGGAACGTGTAGAGACTTGACGGCTCCCACCTAAAGTTTAATCACCACGGTGAAGACAAAGTCCAGACCACAAACAAGCATCGAGCTTGGTAACGAAAGCTATAGTGGTACGGAAAACCGGCAGGGGCTCACGCCCCTCCAGGGTTCGAATCCCTGACCTTCCGCCATTTCACGCACAGCCGTGCGTTCAACGTCCCTCCTCATCATCCCGCCTCATCTCGACTGGTGTTTCCACTTGAAGCACGACGCGCATACAATTTGCGGTAACTCGCTTACTTAAGGTCACAAATCAATATGTGCGGGATTGCCGGATTCGTCGACACAAGCCCAAGACCTGGATGTTTCAACCCTCTGCCGGGAATGGTCAATGCCATCACCCATCGCGGCCCGGACGAATCGGGCATGTGGCACGACGACGCATCGGGCGTGGCCCTGGGGCACCGCCGCCTGTCCATCCTGGAACTTTCCGCTGCCGGCAGCCAGCCCATGCATTCGGCCGACAAGCGCCTCGTGCTGGTTTTCAACGGCGAAATCTACAATCACCTCGACCTGCGCGAGCAGTTGCAGGAACACGGCAAGGCGCCCTCGTGGAACGGCCATTCCGACACGGAGACGCTGTTGGCGTGCATCAGCGCCTGGGGGCTGGAGCGCACGCTGAAGGCCGCGGTGGGCATGTTTGCCATCGCCTTGTGGGATCGCCATCGCCGCACGCTTTCGCTGGCCCGCGACCGCATGGGGGAAAAGCCGCTGTATTGGGGCTGGCAAGGCACGACCTTGTTGTTCGGTTCGGAGCTCAAGGCCCTGAAGGCACACCCGGCCTGTACGGCCCAGGTAGACCGCAACGCCCTGGCCCTTTACCTGCGTCATGGCTACATTGTCGCGCCTCACAGCATCTACGAGGGCATCGGCAAACTGCCGCCCGGCCATTGCATCGACATTCCCTTCCATGACGTCCCCTCGGCCAAGGCGGCGCGCAGCCAGCCGTATTGGCGCGTGAACCACGCCGTACAGGCCGGCCTGGCCGATCCACTGGAATGCAGCGACGAAGAAGCCACCAACCTGCTGGAGCGGCAACTCATGCTCGGCGTGCGCGGCCAGATGCTGGCCGACGTGCCGCTTGGGGCTTTCCTGAGCGGCGGCGTCGACAGCAGCCTGATCGTGGCCCTGATGCAGGCGCAAAGCAGCAAGCCGGTGCGCACCTTCACCATGGGGTTCAACGACGAACGCTACGACGAAGCTCCCTATGCCCGCGCCGTGGCGCAGCATCTGGGCACCCAGCACAGCGATATGATGGTTACCCCCGAAGAGGCACTGGCCATCATTCCCGACCTGCCCAATATCTACGACGAGCCATTCGCCGACAGTTCGCAGATTCCCACCTACATGGTCAGCCGTCTGGCCAAGCAGCACGTCACGGTGGCCTTGAGCGGCGATGCCGGCGACGAACTGTTCGGCGGCTACAACACCTATCGGCTGGCGCCGCAAACATGGCATCGCATCCAGCGGCTGCCGCCGGCCTTGCGCCGTGCCGCGGCCGTCCTGCTGGGCCGGTGCGCCGCCGCTTCGGCGATGGATGGTCTTCTGGACGGCCTGCGGCCCCTTATGCCGGTCCGCCTGCGCCGTTCGGCCAATAGCGAAAAAATGGGCAAGTTCGCCGATCTGCTGGACGCCGATGGACGAGAAGACTTCTACCGGCGGATGATCAGCCACTGGCGCTCTCCTGAAACCGTGGTGATCGGCGCGACGGAACCCGCCACGGCACTGAACCATGCCGACGCCTGGCCTGGGCGGGATCTGCCCTTCGAACAATGGCTGATGGCGATGGACGCCCAAACCTATCTGCCCGCCGATATCCTGGTCAAGGTGGATCGCGCCGCCATGTCCAACAGCCTGGAAACACGCGTACCGCTGCTGGACCATCGTGTCATCGAACTGGCCTGGCGCTTGCCGCTGGACATGAAGATCCGTCACGGCAAAGGCAAGTGGCTGCTGCGCCAGGTATTGTTCCGCCATGTGCCCGCCGAGCTGATCGAACGCCCCAAGAAGGGATTTTCCATTCCGCTGGCAATCTGGCTGCGCGGCCCTCTGCGCCAATGGGCCGAAAGCCTGCTGGACGAAGCCCGGCTGCGCCGCGAGGGCTATTTCGAGCCTGCGCCCATACGCCAGGCCTGGAAACAGCACCTGAGCGGCCGGAACGACTGCTCGACCCGGCTGTGGTGCATTCTGATGTTCCAGGCATGGCTGGAAACGCAATAGGCCGGGCAAGCCTGCAGCGGCCCCCCGGCGCCAGGCGAACCCTTTTGCCGCCAGCAAAGATTTGCCGTTCATGCAATAATTTCGGGTTCGCGTCCATGGCGGAATTGGTAGACGCAAGAGACTTAAAATCTCTCGATCATTGATCGTGCCGGTTCGATTCCGGCTGGACGCACCA
>JBEBXF010000129.1:0-8290 GCA_040391725.1 Eoetvoesiella caeni
GGAAGCGGCATCGGAGCCCGCCTCGGGGCTGGTCAGACCGAAGCTGGGAATTTCCAGGCCCCGCGCCAGGCGCGGCAGCCAATGGTCGCGCTGCGCCTGGGTGCCGAACTGCAGCAGCAATTCGCCCGGCCCCAACGAATTGGGCACCATGACCGTCACCGCCGCGGTCACCGAACGCACCGAGATGCGGCTTACCACCTCGGAATGCGCATAGGCGGAGAAACCCAGCCCGCCGTATTCGGGCGGAATGATCATGCCGAAAAAACCGTTGTCCTTCAGGAAGGCCCAGACTTCGGGAGGAAGGTCATAGCGGTTCCAGGAAATGTCCCAGTCGTCGAGCATGGCGCACAACTGCGCAACGGGGCCGTCGATAAAGGCCCGCTCCGCCGCCGACAGCCCGGCCGGGCGTATCTGCGCGAAAGCCTGCCAATCGGGCTGCCCCGAAAACAGCTGGGCATCCCACCAGACGTCGCCCGCATCGATGGCTTCTTTTTCCGTGGAGGACAAACGGGGCATGGCGACACGAGCCTTGCGGTACAAGGGTTCGGTCAGCCAGCTACGGCGCCAGGATCTCCAGTTCATGACTTTCCTTTTTGATGCACGCTGTGATGCACGCTGCGTTTTCCCACAATGCCTTTCTTCAAAGCTTACCTCATTATCCGCCAGTTGACGGGCGCTTGAACAGCCGCAATGGCGGCCCCGCCTGGATCGCCGCCGCATTTAATGCGTGCCAGCGGCGGCAGACTCTGCGACAATTCCACAGCATCATCAATCACCCTGGCATCCTAGCGGCTTCGGCCAAATCCTCGTTCATGCTCAATACGCTCTGGCTGGCTTTCTTTATTATCGCGGCGCTTTGCGGGCTGCATCAATGGCTGTTCCTGCACGACGCCGAGGTCTTCGCCCGCATCGTGCGCAGCCTGTTCGATATGGCCGAGCTCTCGGTAAAGCTCATGGTGCTGCTCTTCGGCCTGCTGACGCTCTGGCTGGGCTTTCTGCGCATCGCCGAAGCCGCGGGCCTGATCAACACGCTTTCCAGGCTGCTGAGCCCCGTATTCCGCCGCCTCATGCCCGAAGTGCCCGAAGGCCATCCGGCGCTCGGGCTCATCACCCTGAACTTCGCCGCCAACGCGCTGGGCCTGGACAATGCGGCGACCCCCATCGGCCTGCGCGCCATGCATGCGCTGCAAAGCCTGAATCCCGATCCCAAGACCGCCACCAACGCGCAAATTCTTTTTCTGGTGCTGAACTCCTCCTCGCTGACCCTGCTGCCCGTCACCATCTTCATGTACCGGGCCCAGCAAGGGGCGGCGGATCCGGCCATGGTGTTCCTGCCCATTCTGCTGGCCACCACGGCGTCCTCGCTGGTCGGCCTGCTGGCCGTGGCTTTCGTCCAGCGCCTGAAGCTGCACGACCCGGTCGTGCTGGCATGGGTGGGCGGCCTCATCCTCGCCATGGGCGCATTCATGGCGTTTCTCGCCACGCTGACATCCAGCGCGATCAGCTCGCTGTCCTCGCTATTGGGCAACCTGACCTTGTTCGGCATCATCGTCGCCTTTCTCGCCGTCGGCGCCTGGAAAAAAATCCCGGTCTACGACGCCTTCATCGAAGGCGCCAAGGAAGGCTTCGACATCGCCAAGAACCTGCTGCCCTACCTTGTCGCCATGCTGTGCGCCATCGGCGCCCTGCGCGCCTCGGGCGCCCTGGACTTGCTGCTGGACGCCATTCGCTGGGCCGTGCAGATGGCGCATCTGGACACCCGCTTCATCGATGCCCTGCCGACCGCCCTGGTCAAACCGTTCTCGGGTAGCGCCGCGCGCGCCCTCATGATAGAAACCATGCAGCATTACGGCGTGGACAGCTTCCCCGCTCTGCTCTCGGCCACCGTGCAAGGCAGTACGGAAACCACATTCTATGTATTGGCGGTGTATTTCGGCGCGGTGGGGATCCAGCGCACCCGCCACGCGGTAAGTTGCGCGCTGACCGCCGACATCGCCGGCGTGCTGGCCTCGATTGCCGTGTGCTACTGGTTTTTCGGCTAGTCGCGGGCCGATCCGGCGCGGTCAGCCCTTGACCACGCCCGCCGCATGCAGGCTGTCGGCCAACGCCATGAACTGCGCCACCGTCAGCTCTTCGGCCCGCGCGGTTTCGGGAATGCCCAACCCCACCCAATCAATGACGCCGGCCCAGTCGGCCAGCCCCCGGCGCAGCATCTTGCGGCGCTGGGCGAACGCTTTCGCCACGACCTGCTCGAAAGCCGAGAAACTGACGGGTTTTTGCCGGTCTTCGGGCAAAGGCACCATGCGCACCACAGCCGACACCACGCGCGGCGGCGGATCGAAAGCCTCGGGCGGCACGTCGAAAAGCTTGACCATGCGATAGCGGGACTGAAGCATGACGGAAAGCCGGCTGTAATCGGACGACGACGGCTTGGCCACCATGCGGTCGATCACTTCGCGCTGAAGCATGAAATGCTGGTCGATCACCCGGTCGGCAAACTGCACCAGATGGAACAGCAAAGGACTGGATATGTTGTAGGGCAGATTGCCGACCACGCGCAGCCCGTCGCCCAACCCGGAAAAATCCACCTTCAGGACGTCGCCTTCCACGACGGACAGGCGCTCGGGCGGATACTTGCGCCGCAGCCGCTCGGCCAGGTCCCGGTCGATTTCAATGACCGTAAGCCGGTTCAACACCTGCAGCAAGGGCTGCGTAAGCGCCGACAGCCCCGGGCCGATCTCGATCATGTTCTGCGAGGCCGCCGGATTGATGGCCCGCACGATCGATTCCACCACGCCCTCATCGACCAGGAAGTTCTGGCCGAAGCGCTTGCGGGCCTGATGTTGCGCCATGCTTGATGCCCTATCGCGGCTTGCGATTGGCTTGAGGATCGAGCCGATTGTCGATGTAGGCCTGGCCCTGCAACTGGCTCACCCAGTCCTCGAACGCCGGTTCCGCGCGGCGCTGGAACAAGATCTGGCGGGCCTGCATGCGTTTGTACTCGTCGGCCATGTCCTTGGTGCGGCGGTCTTCCACTTGTATCAAATGCCAGCCGTACTGGGTCTTTACCGGTTCGCTGATCTGGCCGGGCTGCAAGGCGTTCATGGCCTGCTCGAACGGCGGAACGGTCTGGCCCGGGTTTACCCAGCCCAGATCGCCGCCCTGGGGCGCCGACGCGTCCTCCGAGTAGCGCTTGGCCAGATCCTCGAATTTTTCACCCATTTCCAGGCGCTGGCGCAGCCTTTCCAGTATGGTCTTCGCCTTGTCGTCGGACATGGCCTTGTTGACCTTGATCAGGATGTGGCGCACATGCGTCTGCGTGACCATCATGGGGCCTTGCGGCTGCTGCGTGCCCTGCGGCTGTTGCGCGAGGGGAGTAGCCTCGCCCTGCTCTGGGCCGCGGGCCAGCACCTTCAGGATATGAAAGCCGTTGCCGCTTTGGACAATGCCGCTGAGCTGGCCGACCTGAAGATTTTGCGTGGCCTGGATGAACAGATCCGGCCAGCCCTGCAGCGGCCGCACGCCCAGGTCGCCGCCCTTCAACGCCTGCGGGCCATCGGACGAGGCCGCCGCCGTGCTGGCGAAATCGGCGCCGCGGCGCAGCTTGGCGAGAATATCCTCGGCCTTTTGACGTAGCTCTTGAACCTTGGCCGCGGACGCGCCTTCGGGCACGGCCACCAGAATCTGCCCCAACCCCAATGTCTGGGTTGCCACCTGCTGGGCCTGAGGGCCCAACTGAGGCTGGCCGCCCTGATGCGCCTCGTTCTTCAGGAAGGCATCGACGTCGCTGTCCGAAATCGTGATGGTGTTGTCGACGGCCTTCTGGCGCAACTGGTCGACCATCACTTCGCGCCGCAGGTTCTTGAGGTAGTCGTTCCAGGTGGCGCCGGACTATTCAATTTCCTGGCGCAGGCGATCCACCGAGATCTTGTTGCGCTGGGCGATGCTTTCCACCGCATGCTGAACCTGGGCCGCGTCGACCTTGATGCCGCGCCGGTCCGCTTCCTGGCGAAGAATCTCGTCGGTGATCATGCGCTGCAGGACTTGCTTGCGCAGCGTCTCGGGATCGGGGGGCTCGATTTTCTGCAGCCGCAACTGCGACTGCACGGTCGCCACCTCGGACTGCAACTGCCCCAATGTAATGACGTGCTTGTTGACGATGGCCGCAATCCCGTCGACGAACTGCTCTTTGGCCGGGGCCGTTTGCTGCTGCGCCGGCTGCGGCGCCTTCTTGGCCGCCCAGGCCGGCGTTACCGCCCCCAAAGCCGGAACCATGGCCAATGCAAGCCATCGTTTCATATGCAGACTGCGCATTATTCATACCTCTCGAAGGTGGTTTTATTGGGTATTGGCGACGTAACGTTTTGATAGCCGGTAATCGATCGGCTCAGCAGGCCGAGCGGATCCGTGCCCAGCGACCCCAGGCCACCCAGTTCAAGCTGAAAGAATACCGCAGTATTGGTGTCCTGAAGCGAGACGGCGTAGCGCTGGTACACGACCCGGGCCGTCCAGCAGCAATCCCCCTTGTACTCGAGGCCCACGATCGACTGCGTCGAGCGTTTTTCCTGCAGGGAATAATCGTAGCGTCCCAGGGCAAACAACTTGCGGGTCAGCGGCCACTGCGCGGTCAGCGAAACCTGTTCCGTGCTGTTGTTGACATAGCCCGGTGTATTGACGATGGCCGGGTTGACGAGCTGGGCCGGATCGCGCTCGTAGCGATACGTGGCCGCCAGCGTCGCCAGGCGTTTTGGCTGCCAGCGCAGCCCCGCCGTCATGCGATTGCGGTCGTTGTTGTCGGGATTGAACTGCGCATCGAACCGAGTGGTCAGCGTATCGGTCAGGGCGGCATTCACCCCCACGAGGTAATCCGATTTTTTGCTGAGCCGCGGCGTCCCGCCGGGCAAGGTGACGTATTGGTTCGCGAAATAGATGCGCTGGGCCGCCGAAAGCGAAAGCCGCTCGAGGCCGGTCGCCTCGTCCAGCCAGCGCGTGGTCAGCCCCAGTGTCACCTGATTGGCGTCGGCAATGCGGTCCCAGCCACCGCTGAACAGGTTTTCGTCGAAGGCCTGCGAAAAATTGAACGTCGAGACGGCCGTATCGTAGACGGGGATCTGCGATTGATCGCGATAGGGGACCCTCAGGTAATACACCCGGGGCTCCAGCGTCTGGATGGCGTCCTTGCCGAAGAACGAGGCCTTGCGCTCGAACGTCATGCCCGAATCGACCGACATGATGGGTACGACGCGCGACGCCGACGTGCCGGGCTGAACGCCGGTGGGAAGCCCCAGCACGCTCTGGCCCTGACCATACCAATCAGTGTTGTATTGGCTAAGATGCAGGCCCACCTTGGGGGTGAGATACCAGCCGGCCCGCACGATGGGGTAGGCAATGGTGTTGTAGGAACTGAACCGCTCGCCGTTGGGCAGGATATGCACGCCGTTGTAGGCCTGGAACTGGCTTAAATTGCCGGTGTACACCGGCGAAACGAAATGGGTGGCGTAATTGGTGGACGCTACGTCGAACCCGCCCCAGTTGTAGCGCGCGCCGCGCACGTACAGCTCGGGCAGCTTGTCGTAGGGAGGAGCCAGATACGCCGCGCCGCTGCTGGTGTCCTGCAAAGTCTGGTAGGTATAGGCCTGCACCGAAGCCGTCCAGTACTGGGAACCGTTCCAGCCCAGGGTAGCCACGCGCGGCAGGTAATTGGTGGTGGCCTGGTTCAGGCCTATGACCGAGAAATCCCGGAAGTAATCATCGTCCGAAACGGCGCTGACATCCACATTGGCGTAAAAGCCGTTGCCGAAGTTCTGCTGGTGCTGCCACCAATACATCCAGCGCTTTTCGTTGCTGAGCTTGTCGTTGTCGAGGTAGGTGCCCGAAACCTGCCCATTGTAGGTAGAGCCCAGATAGCGGAACTCGGCGCCCAGTTGAGTGCCGCGCTTGGACATGTAGCGGGGCGTCAGCGTCAGGTCGTAGTTCGGCGCCAGATTAAAGTAATAAGGCAGGCTAACCTCGTACCCGGCGTTGCTCGACCCGCCATAGGTCGGCAGCAAAAAGCCCGACTTGCGCTCCTGGCGCAGCGGAAAAGACAAATAAGGGGAAGCCAGCAGCGGCACGTGCTTGAAGTACAGCACCCCGTTGTGCGCCACGCCTTCGTTTTCGTCGATATGGAAATCGACCTGGGGCGCCTTGATGTACCAGGCCGGCTCCGGGCATGGGCAGCCCGAATACGTGACGTCGTCCAGCCGCATTTCGCTGCGGCTGAATATTTCGCCCTCGGAGGCCTTGCCCGTGCCGCCGCTGCTGCCCAGCCAGAAATCGGGGAACTTGACCTTGCCGGTTTCGTGGTCGATGTTGTAATCCATGGACGGCCCGCGCACGATGCTGCCGTCGCGCATGATCAGGCCGTTGCCGCGCACGCGCACCTGGCCGGTATCGCGCTGGTAATCGATGTAATCGCCCTTGACCACCGAATCGATGCGCCGGATCTGGGCCGAACCTTTCAGCACGACCAGGCCGTCCTTCTCGGTTTCTATTTTTTCCGCCGACAAAAACGACGCAATGTCGTTGCTGTCGATCCTGGAATGCAGGGTGAGGCTGGGCGAAGCCTGCAGTTGCGCCGGCAACGGAGCGGCGTCGGACGCGCCAGCGGCGGGCTCTTGGGCCTGCGCCGTCGCCATACCGCTTACCGCTAATAAAATTGCCAGCCAGACCAGACGCACGAGTATTTCGCCCCCCAAAAAACAGCCTATATTTTGGCACAGTTGCCGCTACAGACTTCATGGCAACCCGGTATTATAGAGAAGCCGGGCACTCTGCGGTTAACATCACACGCTTTGCCAGGGCTCTCTTTCAACCCGCACGCATTTTCCAGGCACCATGGAACCCACATCAAACTCCGGCGCCGATCATCGGCTGACAACGCTAACACACTGGCTGGCCGGCCTGGCATCAAGGCACGGCCTGGATCTCGGCACGCTGCAGCCCGCTTCCAGCGACGCCAGTTTCCGCCGCTACTTCCGCCTGCAAAGCGCCCGCGGCACCGTCGTCGTCATGGACGCCCCTCCCCCGCATGAAGACTGCCGCCCCTTTCTGCACGTTACCGGCCTGCTGAGGGACGCCGGCATCAACGTGCCCGGCATCCTGGAGCAAGACGTCGAGCAAGGGCTGCTGCTGCTTACCGACCTGGGCCCGTCCACCTATTACCAGGCCATCCAAAAGGGGCTGGACGACGCGGCGCTGCAAACGCTTTATCGCGACGCCATCCGCGCCCTGGTCGCCATGCAGCAGGCTCCGGCCACGACGCTGCCCGCCTACGATGCGCCGCGGCTCAAACAGGAGCTGGCCCTGTTTCCCGAATGGTACGCGCTGCGCCACTGCCAGGCGCAGCTCGACGACCGGGAAACCTCCATGCTGGAAAAAACGTTCGAGACCTTGGTGCAGGACAACGCCAGGCAGCCCATCGTGCTGGTGCACCGGGACTTTCACTCGCCCAACCTCATGGTGTGCGATCGCCCCGAATACGGCCCCAACCCCGGCGTCATCGACTACCAGGACGCCCTGGCCGGGCCGCTTACCTACGACATCGCCTCGCTGGTCATGGATGCCCGCACAACCTGGGAAGAGCCCCAGCAGCTGGATTGGGCCATCCGCTACTGGGAGGCGGCGCGCGGCGCCGGCCTGCCCATCGCACCCGATTTCGCCGACTTCCATCGCGCCTACGAGTGGATGAGCCTGCAGCGCAATCTGCGCATACTGGGCGTATTCGCCCGGCTGTCGCACCGCGATCACAAACACCATTACCTGGATCACATGCCGCGCGTCAACGCCTACGTGCGCCAGGTCGCCTCCCGCTACGGCGTGTTCACGCCCCTGCTGCGCCTGCTGGACAAGCTCGACAACCGCCAGGTGTCGGTGGGGTACACGTTCTGATGCGGGCCATGATACTGGCGGCGGGACGCGGCGAACGCATGCGGCCGCTTACCGACACAACGCCCAAGCCCCTGCTGCGAGTCGGCGGCAAGCCCCTGATCGTCTGGCACATCGAACGCCTGGTCGCGGCCGGCATTGCCGACATCGTCATCAACCATGCCTGGCTGGGACAGCAAATAGAACAGCATCTGCAAGACGGCTCCCGCTTCGGCGCGCGCCTTGCCTACTCCCCCGAGGCGCAGGCCCTGGAAACCGCCGGCGGCATCGCCCACGCCTTGCCGCTGCTCGGGGAAGCCCCCTTCCTCGTCATCAACGGCGACATCTGGTGCGACTGGGATCCGGCCAACGCCCGGGCCGCGGC